>NZ_BAAHYK010000037.1:0-66300 GCF_054657595.1 Desulfocicer niacini | reverse complement strand
CCGTGGCCGTTGCCAAGGCTGCCATGGACGAAGGGCTTGCCACCAATGCCATTGAGGACTGGGATGCCTACCGTACAGGATTGAGAAAACGTATGGAAAAATTCTGGAAATAGTTTTTTATCTTGTCCTTATAAATGGCTTAAGCCGCTGGTTTGGACGGCTCAGGCTGTTTCCTTTTCCCGGAATATCCCCCTTGTTGGTGGGTGTTCCGGGTTTTTTTATATGAAAAGGTCGCCTTCAAGTTTACTTCAGCAGAGCCCCCCCGAGGGGTAATAGGAACCGGCCAATCGAGCTGTCTACAGTTCCGGGCCGGGACCATTACCCGTCGGGGGGGCGGCATAATACCATTTGGCTCCGCGTCTACGACTCTATATTCGTTGTGTCCGGCAGGACATGCCCGTTATATGAAAAAGAAGGTGCTGGGTTTTGGGTACTGGGTGTTAACAGCAAGCCCATTACAATGGCTTGCAGATAGTCTGATTAAGCCAGGATCAGGCCAGGCGTTGGACAATGGCATCGCCCATGGCGGCGGTACCCACTGCGGATGCAGAATTCTCAGTGAGGTCTGCCGTTAGGATGCCCTGGTCCAGAACATCAGCCACGGCATTGACAATGGTATCGGCTGCTGCTGGAAGGTCCAGGCTGTATCGAAGCATCATGGCAGCAGACAAAATCTGGGCAATGGGGTTGGCTATGCCTTTACCGGCAATGTCCGGTGCACTACCTCCCGCGGGTTCGTACAGGCCGAAATTGTCTTCATTCAGGCTGGCCGATGCCAGAAGTCCCATGGAGCCGGTGATCATGGCACACTCATCGGAGATGATGTCTCCGAACATGTTACCGCACAGCATGACGTCAAACTGGTGGGGATTTTTTACCAGTTGCATGGTGGCGTTGTCCACATAGATGTGATTCAGGGTGACATCGGGGTATTCTTTTGCGATTTCTATGACCACCTCCCGCCACAGCACCATGGAAAAAAGCACATTGGCCTTGTCCACGGATGTGACGATCCCTCTCCTTTTCCTGGCGGCTTCAAAGGCTTTTCTGGCAATACGTTCAATTTCAAATCGGGAATACACCAGTGTGTCATAGGCTTTTTCTGTTGGTCCTTCTCCCTCTCTGCCCTTGGGCTGGCCAAAATAGATGCCTCCGGTGAGTTCCCGGACACAGAGGATATCAAAGCCGTCTTTTACGATTTCAGGTTTAAGGGGGGATGCCGCTGCCAGTGATTTAAATACCTTTGCAGGCCTTAAATTGCAGTAAAGGCTAAAATGTTTTCGTAAAGGAAGAAGGGCGGCTCGTTCCGGCTGCTGGGCCGGGGGCAGGCTTTCCCATTTGGGACCGCCCACGGAACCAAATAGGATGGCATCGCTTTTTTCACAGATTTCAAGGGTGGAGGCGGGCAGGGCCTCGCCATGATTGTCAATGGCGCATCCGCCCACATCGGCTTCCTGATAGTTGAGTTTGAATCCAAACTTTTTTGAGGCGGCATCCAGTACTTTCACTGCCTCTTTCATCACTTCTGGTCCGATTCCATCTCCAGGCAGCAGGGCTATGTTTTTTTCCAATTCACAAAATCCTTAATTTAAAGGGAATCTTGCCGTTCCAAGCGTATCCCAGTAATGAATGGTTGAAATGTTGCTAGACAAACAATTACCATACCAGATAAATGACGTCTATTTCAAGGCGTTTTTGTATTGATGTGCGACTTAATATTCTTTAATCTCAAATAGTTTCATGATTTTTAACTTTGTTGCGTAAGGCTAAACCTTGGGCCTGATCATCATATGGATTATTCTTGATAAAGAAACAACGGTTTACGAAATGATGTTGTTCAGCAAAAATATTGGCGATGGATTATTAGTTTCATGTAATGTGCCTAAAACAATTCGGGGTTGATCATAACATAGGCAAACTTGTGGGGGAATTTTAATAGTGCAAAATAGGCATTCTCCATATCCCCTCAAAAATAGTTACCACCCATCCCTGAACAATGGTCCGTGCTACTGTATTATTCATTTGATAACCCCTCATAGGGATGAATAACCATGCGAACCAATGTTGCCGCATAGGCCCGCACTTCCTCATAATCCCTCATGGGGATGAATAACACCATAGATGGGGAAACCTATGAGTATTCGTGGATACTCATAATCCCTCATGGGGATGAATAACTCAGCTAAAGAATCCCTAAACTGGTATAAATCAATTCTCATAATCCCTCATGGGGATGAATAACATCTGCCATACTGGCATCCATGAACTCCCTTAACGGCTCATAATCCCTCATGGGGATGAATAACCAGTTACCCAGATGGCTTTGGCCACCAGTGAAACGTCTCATAATCCCTCATGGGGATGAATAACTGTCAGTCCCATTACCCCCCTTAAATTTTGATAGCTCTCATAATCCCTCATGGGGATGAATAACCCTGCGTATCCCATGTGGCATACTCTGTCACAAAAACTTATAATCCCTCATGGGGATGAATAACTTTGATGTAACTGTCCGTGCGGAACACGGCAAACTTCTCATAATCCCTCATGGGGATGAATAACGTCTCCCGGCCCGGGTTTGCTATGCGTCAAAATATTCTCATAATCCCTCATGGGGATGAATAACGACAATGGCAGCAATTAAAAGCCGATTCATACACTCCTCATAATCCCTCATGGGGATGAATAACATTTGAATAAGTGATGAATCGACGTGGGTCATCAATCTCATAATCCCTCATGGGGATGAATAACCAGTTACCCGTGAAGTGACTGTAAGACGAGTCAACGAGTCTCATAATCCCTCATGGGGATGAATAACCGCAGCCCATGAGCTATAAGACCACCGTGTGGTCATCTCATAATCCCTCATGGGGATGAATAACTTACAGGTGGAGGCCCAGCAAAGGAGGCTCTAGAAACTCATAATCCCTCATGGGGATGAATAACCCCGCCTCAGAAAGGAGATCAGCAAGCATGTAAACCCTCATAATCCCTCATGGGGATGAATAACTTTTATCAAGCTGAAGGCCATCATAAATGTCCGCATTCTCATAATCCCTCATGGGGATGAATAACCGGCCATGATAGGGATTGCTGATTTACCTCCACCAGGCTCATAATCCCTCATGGGGATGAATAACTCCCGGGAGAGCGTTTAATGTTGGCGACACAAAATATCTCATAATCCCTCATGGGGATGAATAACTTATGGTAAGATCTTGTCCAATATGCCAAAAAAATATCTCATAATCCCTCATGGGGATGAATAACTTTGTACTCTTTAGTGGGCATATTCACTCCAATATGCTCATAATCCCTCATGGGGATGAATAACCAGTATTTCCGGGAGGGCCGAGAGCAAATATTGAACTCATAATCCCTCATGGGGATGAATAACCAAGAAGGCCCGGCGCGGCAAGCGCAAGTATAAAGACTCATAATCCCTCATGGGGATGAATAACATTTTGGTCCAGGTGATGAAGAATCATTAAAAAGAACTCATAATCCCTCATGGGGATGAATAACGATAACCAAACATCTTGACCAACACCATTTACATATCTCATAATCCCTCATGGGGATGAATAACGCGAACCCATGCTCATCAAATAATCATAAAATTAATCTCATAATCCCTCATGGGGATGAATAACACATATATGGCAAAATGCAACTTTGAAAATACTATGCTCATAATCCCTCATGGGGATGAATAACTTATAATATAGTTTTTCTTTTGTTGTATATGAATATCTCATAATCCCTCATGGGGATGAATAACAACTACACAAAAGAAATTATAATTGATGAAGAAACGCTCATAATCCCTCATGGGGATGAATAACGAATTTGATGTCACAGCCCTGGTGACTGATATTCCACTCATAATCCCTCATGGGGATGAATAACGTACCGGAAGGGTTTTTTAGGCATCTTTACAAATTCCTCATAATCCCTCATGGGGATGAATAACGTTTCATCAAATCCTTCAAAATTCTTTTTTGAAGAACTCATAATCCCTCATGGGGATGAATAACCCTCCAACTGCTGGCAGATTTCCGGGTAACTTGCCGCTCATAATCCCTCATGGGGATGAATAACCTGGCCTGTGCTCATTATTGTGGTTATTATCGCGTCTCATAATCCCTCATGGGGATGAATAACTTCGTACAGCCATCTATGGATAATTTGGACAGGAGGCTCATAATCCCTCATGGGGATGAATAACACTCCAGCAGGAGCCGGGAAGAATCCCCGGCCACCTCTCATAATCCCTCATGGGGATGAATAACCCTCCAACTGCTGGCAGATTTCCGGGCAACTTGCCGCTCATAATCCCTCATGGGGATGAATAACTGCCGATTTAATTACGAATTAAATTGAAACTCCATTTAGATTCATCTTGTAACCACTTTGATAGCTTTTAATCGACACTTCATACTCCTGCTCTTTATCCTTCATACCAGATCGAAGTTCAACATCACAAAACTTGAAAATCAGAAGTATGCGAAAAATTTTCAGTTTTTTCAGCCTCACCTTTACCGCTGATATTCTTCCCAAAATGGGTTATTTTTACATTATTACGATTTAATGCACTTACCTCTGTCACCCGTTCATTGGGCTTTAAAAGGCGACTGATTTCACGTCTCAACTCAATTAATTTTGCTTCTGACAGATCACCGCTGAAGACAGAGTATTGGATATGTTCCAGATATTTTCTAAGCAATATTCTGAATTTGCTGGTTCGACGGGCTTCCACATCATAGGTCATCAATACATACATTTCTAAACCCTCCGTTTAAAAGACTCATACTCTGCAACTCCCATAACATGTCGTTCCAGATTAAGGGCTTCTCTATAAATCCATTCTCGATAAGTCCGTCCCTTAAGCATCTCCTCCAAGCGAATGGAAAAATTGGATGCCACCTGCTGACGGCCTGTCTCTGATAGCAGGCAGACCCCATCTTTCTGATTAAACCAGTTTGACCGAATCATTCTTTTCCGGACCATTTTAAAAATTAGAGCATCACTAAGTACCGGTTTAAAAAGTTCTGCAACATCCAGACTTAATGATGCACGTCCCTGGGACGGAGAATGGAGCCAACTCAAGCTTTGATCCAGATGGGTTTTAAAAATTTCATGACGAACCACGGTGTATGTCATTTGGTTTAAAAAAGAGATCAAGCAATTGATGGGATTATTAGGTGGGCGGCGTGTTCGTTTCCCAAAATCCAATTCAGAATCAATTGTTTGCCATGCTGCATAATAAACTTGATGAATGTTGCCTTCTACCCCCATTAACTCTTCACATGTTTTTGTTGCTGATATTTTATCAATTTGGCGGTCCATATGACCTATGTGGCTTTCCAACCCTTCCACTCCACGATATCTATAATATAGAAGATTTGCCCGCATATTATGTCCAGCCCCTCGGACAATTTCACGTGCCACCGGCATCTTTGAGCGTTCGTTCAATATGCATCGAGACTGGGCAAGCTTTACCCTTCCAGATGGATTTCGTTCAATTGGCTCAAATGTCCCTTTGAAATAACCATAATAGTCAAACACAGAAATCCGTATTCCGTGGGTGCCGCACAGACACAACAGTTTTGAATTCATCTGCGCCTCAGACAACATGACAATATGCCGGACCTTTTCCACCGGGAAATGTCGTTTGGTGCCATGTACAGTTAGGAGCAGTGTATTTTCGTGGCGCTTCAAGCGTGCATTTTTTGATACAAAAAGTGTTTCCATATTTTTTAATCCATTCCGCAAAAACCGGAAAAGGAACAGGCCTTGCAGAGTCCAATTCGATGGGCAGAAGGTACTTTTTCTTCCAGAGCAAGCTGAGCCAGAAGGGTTGATGAGTCCCATAACCGGTTTAGTTGTTTTTCATCCAGTGGTACCTCTCGCCTCTGCTTCGTGGAAAGAATATGGGTGATGCCCCGCCATTCCTGTCCAGATGCCAGTGAAAGCATTAACGCATAAAATGCGGTCTGATCGTTGCAAGCATCCGCAGCTCCACTGCTGCCTTTGTTTTCATAAACCACACGATTTTGCCAATCAACTCTATCTGGTGCCAGACCGAATAAACCTTCGGTGCTTTTGTCCCGGGCATAGCTTGTGATATGCTTGGCTGTTCCTGTCTTGACAAGGCCATACCATTGGGCAAAATTAATATTATGCAGATACATCCATGCCCGCCGTCGGCACAGCCGTACATGTTGAAAATGTAATTCATGGAGTCCCAGATCATCCACTCGTTCATGGAATTTTGATCCTTTTGGCCAATCTTTGACATTCATGATTACCCCCTCTTCTTTTGGAAATGATCAGATATTGAATTTTACAGGACACCGATTGTTGAGGCGCATTCGGTATCCGCACTGACAATCAATCCGGTGAGTCTAACAAGTGTCAAAGCAGCATTCATGGCTTCTGGATAAAGTGTCCATGCTAATGCATCCGGGCCTTCTTTTTTGGCGAATTCCCGGCACCAACTGTCCACCAGAAAAATATCATCATTAAGTATGACCGGATAGGGCATGTGAGGAAAACTGGCATTTTTCGTGGCTTTGATATAATTTTTTTCTGTCAGGAAATGTTGTGAAAGTGTTCCGCTGATGCGTATCTCTTCTTCACCGTCTTCTGCCAGAAGCAGGGGAAAACGTTTTAAAATATCAGTGTTTCTGAGAACCCATTGTTCAGATGCCCGGAACACATTCCCTTTTCCATCCCTTTCCACCAGACGAATTCCCCGGGCTATATTACGCAGAGTGTGTGCTTCCTGTTCAAATTGATCACACCAAGATTTTGCAGTATCTCCAAAATTGCGATCCGAGTTCATTTCTCTCACCTGTTTTAACAGGCTGTATACATGGCTGGCCGGTTTGGGCTGGAATTCTTTTAAATACTTCCAGCGGTGCCCACTGTTGCTGAAATGCTTCATCAATACATTCCAGTAAAGCCCTGCAGCATAGGCGGCCCGGTTGGGCATTTTACCAAAATGTTTTTGTCCGTTTTCAGGGCAATCTTTGAATTTTCTCCGAGCACTGCGGCTTAGAATTTCGGTGATATCATCAATTCCGACCATTTGATTTTGATGGGTGCTTATCCATTTGTGAAAACGCCGGAACCAGGGCTGTTTCCCTGCAAATTCATCATCCCATCGGATGAATACCTGTCCATCATGATTGCCACGCGCTGCCCGTCCATAGCGTTGGAGAAAATTCATGGGCTCAAATCCTGGTTCCATGAACAAGACATCCGCCCGGAAGGTCACACCCATTTCAACACTGGCGGTTGCAACAAGAATTTCAAAATTTTTAGGGTCATGATCACGGCCTGAAACGAAAAAATCATCATTATCATTTCCTGACCGTGAATCATCAATACTGTTGATCAGAAGGGCCTGTCCCGATGTTGTCCCCGCATCAATGAATATCTGTTTAAGTTCAGGCAAGTCCTCTTGCAAATCTATAAGTTTATTATAAATTATTACCACCTGCCGATGGCGTTCCCGTTCCCTTTTAATCACCTCCACATTTTTTCTAAGTAAACTAACCATGCTTTCTGTCTGGCAAAAAATCATACAAACATCACCATGAACCCAACGGCCTTTGCTTGTTAATTTTTCTTCAAGGGTAATAATTTGATCTTCAGGGATATCCAAGCGATGAAGTACCGGAGCAATATCCAAGGGTGTAGCAGAAAGGAAACTGACCCGTGCTCTGGAGCCCTGAAGCTTGGTAGCCAATTTTGCAAATAAGCCAGCCAGACCAAATCCTCGTGGCGAAATGGTGTGAAATTCGTCAAAAACAATGTGGTCAAATCCGGTTAACAGGTCAAATACGCCCTTGTCCGATAACCCCTTTTCAGGATAAGAACGCAGCAACAGACTACTGACCACTTCGGGCACGGCAATGACCATCTCTCCGCCTTCCATGGCATCATTCAAATCAGTGATTTCCCGAACCCGTCGGGCCATGATCCTGGGTTCACCGGCTTCCCTTAATTTTTTTGTTTCATCGGAATTCCAAATGGATATCTTGGACAAGGCATGTTCTTTTGTCCAACCATGCATGTGGGCCAATGAATTTAAAAGCCCTGTCGCCAGATTTTGGCAGAGTCTTCTTGTGGGAACAATGAAAAGTATTCTCTGTTTGTTGTCCAGCATGGCTCGTTCAAATGCATAACTTTTTCCAGCCCCGGTGGGGGCATTGGCAATACGTATTTTGGTAGAATTGTTTAATAATTCATGTTGAAGGGGGGAGAGCCCGGATTCAGGTAATTGCCCTACACAATGGCGCTTGACTGTGAGTTTAATTATTTCCATTGCTCCACCTCTCTTGTGGCATCTTCTGGTTTAAGAAATGGAGATAATTGGAGAGAATGGAGGCAATAGCGATCCACAGACAATTCCCGTCCAAACAGGGAAGCTGTGGCTGCATTCAAGCGAACCTTTTCTTTTGATTGAGATTTTTTCAATAGTACCATGCCACTTCGATGCAGCCCGACCCGGATGACCAATTCTGATTCTCCAGCATAATTGAATGGGTCAAACCCTTCCATTCCAAAAATAATTCCCTTGAATATCTGATAAGGTGGAACTTCTTGGATGTAAAAAAAATCTTTTAAATTTCCTTTTTTGGCTACATCCTGGGTTTTTTTCTGAAAACCAGCTTCGGCATCCAGATTCAGACGGCGGGTTATGGGTGAAAGGAGGCGTGGATCATCTGTCGTAAAAACAGATGTGCGCCAGGGCATGGCTGATAGGTGTCCTTTGTAATCTTTGGCAGGAAGGGCCACCCGGGAAGCCGTCATCCCAAGAGTGGCCGCCAGACCAAAGGCGATTGCCCGATCACTGATCAGTTCAGGCAGAGTCGCCGTGCCGCTTTGAACCATCAAACTATGATAGGCAAAGGGGGTCAAGGTTTCAGCTGTGATGTTTATTGCATTTATCTTCATGGTTATTTCCCAGTGCCAAACCAACT
This sequence comes from Desulfocicer niacini, assembly GCF_054657595.1. NCBI lineage: Bacteria > Pseudomonadati > Thermodesulfobacteriota > Desulfobacteria > Desulfobacterales > Desulfobacteraceae > Desulfocicer > Desulfocicer niacini. The sequence goes on along the minus strand of NZ_BAAHYK010000037.1, from coordinate 57,304 downwards.
GTCAAACAGGCTTGCAACCTTTGGCATGGCCTCTTTGTATCGGTTTTCCAGATCGATATCTTCCTCTTCAAAGGCACTAATCAGTTTTTGCTGGTATTCACTTAACTCATTGGAAGCCATGCTGGTTTCATGGATAGGCTCCATGATTGAATGAATAGTTGTCATAACCGTTTCTGTGTTTTTTTTATCGATTTTCTGCTGATTTAAGGCTTTGATGATTTCATAGGGGGATGCCAAGGGACGTTCAAAACGAGAGCCGTAAAGACCCACAAGTCTGGAACGGATATTGACTCCGGTGGTTGAAGTTTGACCTCCATAAGGGCCTGCGAGACCAATTGAGAGCAAGAGATGGTCAAGGGCTTCTGGTGGAAGTACTTTTCCCCGGGTGGAAATTACTTGCACCATGATGCTGCCAGGTAAAATAAAGTGGCGGGTAAACAGGTTGTCACTGTTTTTTTTATTTTCTGCGTCAAACAATGTGCCATCTTCCATGGCTCGATTATGGAAACTTTCATCTACACAAAAATGTTTGGGTAATAAACTTAACGCATCAGAGTAGTTGACACCGGCTTTGACAGGTAAAATACGATTTTCCTGCATTGCAGAATCTCCAAAGACTAAGGTGTTCATATCATAAGCCTCGGATGGTTGTTGTTTTTTTCTTAAAACTGTTTTGTTTTGGGGGAGTTTCCCTCCAACCCCATAGGCACGTAAAATCTGAAGTCCTCGACCTTTTTCAATGTATTTAAACTTGTTTGGGACTGCCCGGATGTAAGTTTCATCACCACATTCAATGTCCGTAATTTCCTGCTCGGCATTCCTGAAAATTACCGGGGCCACGGCTTCACGTATAAGTACAAGTGTAAGACAACCCATATTTTTCATTGCTGGATGAATATAGCTGTCTGTTTTTTTGTCTCCGCCTATGGTGGTGTCAACTAAATGGTCTATTTTTCCGAGGTAGGGATAAAATCTTTTCATTATTTATTGCTCTCCTGTTGTTGGCGTTCTGTGATATCTTTGTGGGCTTTTAAAAATGCGATACGATAGATGCTTGACAGTACCCGCCTGCTTTTTTGGCTGGGGAATTTATTACCAAATGCGCTGGGCCAGACTTCGTTGACAAAAATGGCGGCCACTGATTCACAACCTTCCATCAAAGTTTTGCCGTTTCTGTTGGCTTTTTTTGCCGCTTTTTCCCGTCGAACAAGATTTGATTCCAGCTCTCCAGCCACGGCATAGATCAAAGATGCTGTATCTGTTTGATGTTGTTTTTGAGCGATGGTAACGGCCTCAAGACAGAGTTTAAATACCAGAAGTTGATCACTGGTAGATGATCTGCCCCCCGGATTTTGTTGGATGCCTGCAGCGGCCGTTCCCAGTTTAACTAATGCGCCGTCGTCTTCATTCATTTTTTTATCTCCTTCAAGAACATTCATGTAGATATCTTTCAACTCTTCCATTAATTTTACTTTTTTATCTTTATTATCATCTTCCAGATCCTTGAGATGGCACCAGCTTAGGCAGGCAGCCTTAAAACGTGTTTTTGGATTGGCATAAAGTTTCAGCACATCATGGCCAATTCCTGTGGTTTCCAAAAGATCGTTTATAATTTGTAATTTATTAAGAGCATTGGGAATTTGTTCAAGGAAAAGGCTTCGCCCCCCAAGTAATTGAATCAGTACCTGGGGCATGGCATCATAGTAAAAGAATTCTTTGCGCTGCTGGGGAAGCCCGCGAAATAGATGGAAAGGTCGCCCTGTGCGACGGCAGGCGGTTAATAACATCCGCATTATCTGAACTTGATCCGCCAATTTTTCTGGAATCCTTTCTAATCTGGCAATTCGGTAACGTCTACTATGAATTTCCATCCCACTCATCACACGTCCTTTTGAAACCTGGAGTCGGCTTAAATCGTAGAGGGAGACTGCACCCATCATTTTATCATCAGCCAGTGCCAGTCCTCCAAAAAGCCCTTGGGTGGAAGGAGAGGATATTAATGTGGGGACTCCGTTATCCCGTCCACCTTGGATGGTGTGGGATTGAGCACGGAGTTTATGCTCTGCCAGGCTTGCTGCCCCAACATTGGTATGGGCTTGAGTCATGACAACGGATTCCGGTCTACCTTCTCTACCGGAAAAAGCAGATATTTTTACACCATACAAACCGGTCGCCTGTTTAATGGTATTTGCAAATGGGACCGGTTCATCTGTGAATATGCAACGTCCCTTTTCGTTTTCTGAAGTTAGTTGAACCCGTTTACTTGAAAGGAGTTGCACAATACGTTGTCTTGTTGTGCGAATAATTTCTACTCCATCTCCAAGTATAAAACTATTAAACCCAGCAAGTTCTTTTGTCCCTTCCAGCCATTGCCTTAAGAGGCTGTATTCTCCTTCCCAGATGGAATCAATTAGTTCATCATTTTCCGCTGCAATTGCAGTTACCCATAAGCTGGTTAATGTCCGGCGGGAGGTATCCTCTTTTATGGAGGACAGCCAACTCGGCGGGGAGATATCCACAATTTCTAATAATGCCAACTCTCGTTGGGTTGGGGTGAGCACTTTATCTTTGGGCTTGGATTTGACATTCAGGTTTAAAAGAAGGGCAAGTAATAGAGCGTAGTGCGCCCAGTCAATTGCTTCTTGGTCAAAATCGTTAAATGATGCATATAAGGTTAACAATTGGCCAGTGGGTTTAGGCCATCTGGGTTCTAATCCTATGTCAGAGAGAAGATTGTCCAACACATCATTGAGTGAGTCTTTTAAATCTGTCTTGATTTTTAAAAGACCACTCTTCTGTTTTGTATCGAGCTCTTTTATGAAAGCTTCTAATTCGTCATAATTGGGTTGGCCGTTATAAAGAGAGGGTAAACCACGATTTGAAATATCAAGATATAGATTAAATGGCAGGCCATTACAAAGAGCAGATAGACCTTTGTCAACTATGGCATCATATTGTTCACTGGGTAAAAGCATGAAAAAGTGACCATCCTGATGAACTTCAATCAACGGCGGAACTCCTGCGAGATGAAGGCTAAAACGGGATAAGTAACGTTGAAGTTCGTCCAGCAAAAATGGATGCAGGGGATCAAAAAGCTGAATTGCTTTCCAATTTTTGCATAGGTCACTTCTTAATGCACCTTGGTCATTTTTCAGACAGTCAATCACGCCTTTAAGGCCACCTTTCTCAGGATCGCTTGACACCCATATTCCATCCAACTGATCGGCCAGGCGGACGTAACGCGCAAGGTTTTCCAATTCCCTTGGTGGCAGAATTTCAGGATGATGACGGTGGGCCTGGGTGGCTTCGACTTTTTCAATCAGGTAGCGGAGTTGTTCAGAGGAAAGTATAAGGCCGAATGGCTTTAGAAAAAAGGGGATGCCATACCGGGTTATTCTTTCTTCCAAACCTTCCAGGGGAATAGCTTCGTTTCTAGCCAGCCCCAGATCTTTATCGATATCATGCAAAAAAGCGATGAGCGCAACCATGGCAAGCCTGCGTTCAATAAGGGATGTATCCATATCAGGATTTCGTGAAAGCCAGTCCAGGGATGCCAGCAAAAGGGAACCGCGTACCACGGACAGAAGGTGCTCCAGAAGGGTAATGTTATAATATTTATTATATTTTGATTGCAGATCGGGGTTCGCGGTATAACCTCCCTTTCCGCTGATGGTCATCAAGCGCAATGGGCGGGGATCAATGTGAGTCCCCTTAGCAATCTGTTTTTTTGCTTTTACACTAAGGGGAAGAAGCTCTCGATCATTTTTCATCAAATGTGCTTCAATAATTTCTGTCAAAAAATGTTTGTATATTTTTGATGCCAGCATCGTTGCTTTTGACATCCATACCTGGGCTGTCATCTTCCAATCCCCCTTTCCGCCAATCCAACGCATCCGAAGCCCATTCTATTCTTTTCTCCAATGCCGGAATACCATGCCAAGCGTAGATCTTTTTCATTCCCTGTCATAACCAGTGGGGCTCTCATTCCGATCACAAAGACCTTGTGTCCGTTTTTTAGCTTTTTGATTTGAACAAGGGTGTGATGTTTTGAATGGGAGCGCAGGTACAGGTTATCTGGGGATACAGTCAGCGATACCTTTTGACCGGTAAGACGGGATAGGCGATGGTTGACGGCCTGGCTCAAATCAATTTCCTTTAATGAGGTATGCCAGCGTGGCCCTTTTTTTTCTTTTTTGGTTCTTGAAATGGCTAAGGGTGATAGTAATACCAAGCCAAGAGAATTTTGATTTGGGCCAACGGGGTCAAGATCTTCAATGATATCTGCTTCGGAAAAATCTACATGTTCACCTGTCAGAGCACGGGTGTATTGGATGGCTTTTGTATCCATATTGGATAGACACTCAGACAAACAATCATCCGGGGTTCCCACTACCAGAGAGTGTGCCCGATTTTCTCCCTTGTAATGCCAGCCAAGGACTCCGAAATGCCAGATGGCGGCATTGGAACCCCAAATAGCATCGCTTGATGCGCCAGCCTTAATCCATGCATGAATTAAGGCATCATGGAGTAGATCAAGATTACGATAAGTGACCATCTTTCCCTTGGGTAAAGTGATACGAATTCTGTACATGATGTTTCCTTTTGTTTTGATGTATGATAATTATTTGTATAACATATAAAAAAAAACCATACAAACCTATAACATGGAATAAAAGTTTACATGTCCCTAAAGAAACATGATAAGGAAAGATTTGAATACATTGAGACCCGGCTTTTATGGGGAGAAGGCTTGACAGCAAGAGAACTTGGTGAAGCTTTTGGTATTAGCAGACAGATTGCGCAAAAGGTGATTACAAATTATCGGGAAAAATATCCACATCAAATGGTCTATAAAAGTAAACAAAAGCGTCATGTGGCCATTGACAGCTTTGAACCCCTTCACGTTAGTAAAGATCCTTTAAAATTTCTTGATTTTTTGAGAGGGGATACACTGATAGGATATTATCGGGAAGAGAGAACATGGAGTGACTTTGAGATTAATGATGTGACTCGCTTGCTGCATCCTAAATTGGATTTCCCTGCAATTAAAATATTATTGGAGGGGCTTCATCGCAAACAGACGGTCAGCATCGAATATAGAAAAAAAGATTGGGAGTCTGATGGATGGACATCACGAATAATATCTCCCCATAATTTGGTTTATGCAGATAATCGATATCATGTTCGGGGCTTTTGCCATTTAAAATATAAATTTCTTGATTTTGTTTTATCACGGATTGTTTTTGCAGAAAATGTCCATGAGGATTGGATTCCACCCGATGATGATAAAGAATGGAATCAATATGTTAAGCTGGCTTTCAAAGCCAATACCGATTTGCCCCAGGGAATTCAAGATGCGATTGTTCAAAATTATAAAATTATTGAAAGCGGGGTCAGGATTATTAATTGTCGGAAAGCGTTGGCGTTTTATGTGGAAAGAGATTTACTTAAAACTGATGCAAAATATGGTTGTCCACTCTGGTTAAAATGTTGATTTTTAAGTCTGGAATCAGGCTATGGATACTATCGCTTGGCAGCGCTATCGATTGTCGGTAGCATATAAGGCTCATGTTGTTTTTCAGGGTCTTTTTATGCGCAGCTCGACTAAGCGTTTGAATCTATTGCAAATATCAAAAGGCCTTCTGTTTTGCCCTGTTGAATATATTGTTTTGTGATTCCAAAGCTTTATAGTTAAACGCAAAAACAAGATCCCGGAATCCAACAAGAGCCTAAAGATAAATCTATCCGGTAGCCCCAGCTATGTCTATGTTCTGTTTGAGTACAAGAGTTACTATGACAAGTATGTTCATCTCCAGCGATTGGAATATATGGTGAAAATATGGCGGCTCTTTTTGAAACAGCAGTGCTAAGATGCAAATACTATAACGCCTACCCCCCCCAATGAGTGGCTGTTGGATCAAACTTACAACAGATATTGTTAAGAATTTCGGTCGTTTTGAAGGTCAAATATTGGATGTTTACCCTTGAGTGGTAGCCTTAGTCATATCCAGAATATTTTGAATGGTTTTAGCAATATCACTCATCTCTATAGGCTTCATTACAAAACCGTCGATACCAATTGATTCTGCCTTTTCTTTATTAATAATAGCACTATAGCCAGTACAGATGACAACAGGAATTTCCGGACGAATCTCTTTGAGTTTTTCCGACAATCTGACGCCAGTCATCTTCGGCATGGTCATGTCTGTTAGCACCAGATCAAACCCATCAGGTTTGGACCGAAACAGTTCCAGGGCATCCACAGGGCTTGTTGTTGTCTGAACTTTGTACCCAAGTCGTTCCAGCATTATACCAATCATGTTCGTAATGGAGACTTCATCATCGACAAAAAGAATTTTTTCACCAGCCCCTCGGGGAATTTTCCTTGATGCTTTGACATCCGTCACTGGTTTTTCGGTAAGCAACGGGAAAAATATTGTGAATGTGGCACCTTTTCCAGGCTTGCTTTCAACAAAAATGGTTCCATGATGATTTTGGACGATACCATGAACAACGGCAAGGCCCATTCCCGAGCCCTTTCCCACACCCTTTGTCGTAAAATAGGGATCAAATATACGATCGATAATATCTTCACTGATTCCCGGGCCTGTGTCGTTTATCGTGATTTTGAGCCAGTCTCCGGGAGCCAGGTCAGGATAACGAGCACTTGTCTTTTCATTTATGCTTGTCGTTTCGACAAGAATATCCAGAACGCCGCCGGTATCCTCCATTGCATGGGATGCATTGATGCAGATATTCATCATTACCTGATTGATCTGGATTGGATCGCCAAGGATTGTCACCTCTTTTTCCGGAAAATTCTGCTGGAGTTCAATGGTGGTTGGAATTGTTGAGCGCATGAATTTGAGGGCATCCTTGATAACCATAACGGCATCAATGGGCTTGAATTTTTGATCGCTTTGACGGCTGAAGTTCAGAAGCTGTTTGACAACGCCGGCAGCCCGCAAACCAGCGGATTTAATCTCTTCAAGGTTTTTATGTGCCGGGCTCCTCGCAGGCAGGTCTTCCATTGCCAGTTCTGCGTTTCCGGTTATCATATAAAGTATGTTGTTAAAATCATGGGCGATGCCCCCCGCTATTGTTCCGATGGATTCCATTTTTCGTGCCTGGTAGAGCTGTGCTTCAATGGATTTGCTATCTGTAATATCACGGAATATCGTTAATTTGGAGATCGTTCCGCAGGAATGATGAATCGGAGAGTTTGTAACGGAATAGAATCGGTTATCCTTTGGATTTGCCAGCTCATAGTCGATATGCTCACCTTGCAGAATATTGTCCAATACACACCAGGAGCATTTTTTATTATAGCCATAAATTGCTTTGTAGCAATAGTCTCCGGTTGAATCTCCACCGATTGTACTGATCATTCTCGGGTTCATATATTCAATGAGAAAATCAGGATTGCAAATATACACGGCATCTTTCATGGAATCCAAAATGGTACGGTATTTTTTTTCGCTCTCCCGCAACAACTCCTCGGCATATTTGAGATCGCTAATGTCAGCAACACTTCCTAGAAAATAGATTGGTTTGCCATCACTGTCGCGAACAAGATTGGCATCCAGCATGCCATAAACAATTTTACTGGTTTTATGGATGAAACGCTTTTCCATTCGGAAATGGTCAATTTCTCCTGCGGCCAACTGGGATTGTTTAAGAATGTTCTTTTCAATGGAGTCTGAATGGGTGATCTCTCTCAAATGCTTACCTGTCAGTTCCGCTTCACTGTAACCAAGCATTTTGCAATAGGCTGGATTTGCAGCCACAATTTTAAATTCCAACGAAACCTTTGCCACACCAATGGACATGTGATTATACACCTGACGAAAACGCTCCTCACTCTCCCGCAGTGCCCCTTCAGCGCGCTTGCGAGCTGTAATGTCGCTTAAAAAATTCAACGTGGCAGGCTTGCCCTCCCATGTAATGCTTACTCCATTGTTTTCCATCCATTTTAAATCGCCACTTTTGGCAATGAACCTTAACGCATATACTCCAAGTGTTTTTTCATCTTCTAACATTTTTATATGGTGCTGCATAACCATCTGCCGATCTTCCGCATGAATAAACTCTATGAAAGGCCGCGACATCAACGCAACTTCGGAATAGCCTGAAATTTCCAAAATTTTTCGATTTATGAATTTCAGCATCCCATCCTGGGTTACCGCAATACCTTCATTGGCGCTCTCTACAACTTTGCGATACTTATTCTCGCTCTCTTGCAGCGCCTCTTTCACCTTCTTAAATTCAGTGATATTTCGACATACAGAGATAATGGTTTTTTGACCCTGGAAGTTTGTTAGCACCGTGTTTGTCTCAACACATACCTGACGACCATTCCTGGCCAATTGAATGGCTTCGAATTTTGTCTGTCCATTTCGTTGCAATTGCTCCATGGCCAACGGGATGATTTGAGCTGAAGTTTTCGGATCGTCCAATTCCCAAGGGCTCATGGATTTAAACTCTTCGTCTGTATACCCCAACATTTCTCGAGCCGCTTTATTAACCTGATGAAATTTGCCTGGTTGACCATCAGGCAATACCTGATGGACATAGACAGCGTCGTTGATGTTCTCGAAAAGGAATTTGTATCGTTCTTCACTTGCACGCAGACGCTGCTCCGTCACCTTATGCTTGGCTATTTCATGCTGCAGTTTAGCCGTTCGCTGTTCAACCAACACATTTAAATGCTTTTGTTGCTTTTCAAGCTCTTTTTCTGCATTTTTGAGTCTTAGCATTGATTTAACACGAGCGAGCAATTCTCGATTACCGATGGGTCTGACAATATATTCATCAGCACCAATTTCAAGCCCTTCAGATTGATCCGAAGCTTTTATCCGTTTCACGGAGAGAATTATAAAGATTCCAGATGTTTTTTCTTCTGTTTTTAGCCTGTGGCAAATTTCAAGACCGTCTATATCTGGGAGCTCATTGTCAAGCAATATCAAGTCGGGAAGATTCTCTTGTGCAGATTTAAGCGCTTGTTCACCCGTTTGGGCTTCTATTACCGTATATCCTGCCTGTTTTAATAATTTTACTGTAGCAGACAAGATAGGGGGATCGTCATCCACAACCAAAATTAAATTATCTGCATTCATGCTCGTTTCCCTTGATGCTAAAAATCAGGATATTGGATTAATTGCTTTTTATTGGATACGCCTCAATACTTGTATTATACATAAATAATTTTGATATTGATAATATGGTCATAATTGTTAAATGATCATGGATCATTCGCTTCCAAATTTCAACAGAATACTCAAACCCATGAAAATCATAAGAAAACATTTAATGCAGCAATTCTAATTTTAGAGCTGTGTGCGCTTAATACCAAAAAATTGACAGTTTTAATCAACGTGATTTCAGTGCGTTATACATCAGAGGATTTGATAAAAAATTATAATTGAAATTGCTGTATTTGATACTCAATTTTTTTAAAATTAAACTTACTATACAAGATATTGTAATACATAACAAATTTAATTTGGGATTTTAAATGAAAGTTTGTTGGAGATTATATCTGTTAAAAAAAGCACCAGTAAAGTAGGGATGCCCCTTTTTGAATATCTGTGATAAAAAATGAGCATCAAGTGGATGAGCATATTCGGCATCTGCATGAGGCACATAGTTCCAGTGGTATATATCTCCCAGAACAGTGGACCGGTATAAAAATGGTTTGACGGAAGAGCACCCCGAACCTTGTCAAACATCGGATCCGTGGCATGGAGGACCATGGTTGCTTTTTGTAGGGGGGGAGCAACCAGTGTTCATACATCAATGCCCCAATATAAAAAAAATCCTCTTTCCGGGGAAGAGTGGTTGCGTCTCCAAAATGAAAGCCGGGGTTAAAAAAGCCGGACAGATTTTTAGTTTTCCATCATGGAGGTTCTCTTGACATAGGTAACAGAATCAGAGTACTCTCTTTTATGTTTGATGTCGATAAACGTTTAACTGTCAAAGCATTGCATATTTCAAGGAGAATTTAATGACAATAAAAAAAAACGGCCTTGAAAGAAAACTTGTTGGGGATGTGTTGTCAAAGCTCGGTATAGATGGTGTGTCCCTGTCCACCGATTTGGAGGGGTTAAAGGCCGTTTATGGAGCGTGGTGCAGGAAAATACCCTTTGACAACATACAAAAACTAATTCATCTTGAATCCGGGAATCAGGCTCCCCTTCCCGGGGATGATCCCACAGATTTTTTTGAAGGATGGCTTCGATTCGGAACGGGTGGTACCTGCTGGGGTGGCAGCAATGCCCTTTACAGTCTTCTTTTATCACTTGGTTTTAAGGCCTCCAGGGCCACGGGGACCATGTTGATAGCACCGGGGGCACCCCCAAATCACGGAAGTGTTATTGTGAATTGTGATGGAGAGCGTTTTTTGGCAGACACCTCCATACTGCACGGTGCTCCCATTAAAATAGGCGATAAGCTGCCCACAAAAATTGCTCATCCGGCCTGGGGCATTAACGGTTACCCGGAAAAAGACAACTGGTATGTCCGATGGAGACCATTTCATATGCTGAATGGATGCACCTGCCGCATGGATGATACCAATGCCTCCCATACCACCTTTAAGGCGTTAAATGAGGAGACACGAAAATGGGGGCCCTTTAACTATTCCCTTTATTTTCGTATTAATCGGGGGGACACCGTTACCGGCGTGGCATTTGGAGACAGGTTTTCCTTTGACTCCCGGGGTAATATAAAGAGAACGCACATGTCTACTGAGGCCCATCATCTTTTTCTTTCACAGGAGATGGGTATCTGCAAGGAGATTCTGGATAAGTTGCCTGCGGATAAACCCACACCACCTTCTCCAGCTTCTAAATAAACTGTCACGGGCGGACCTTATTCTGGCCTTGGTCTGCCCACAACGAAGCTTGAAAGAATGTTAGGCTTGCCCACTCTTTCATATAAAAAAAATGGGTATGTCTGCCTTTGGACACAACCAAAAACGAATAAATGAGGATATATTATGGTGAAACTTATTGGAATCAGTGGCAGCCTTCGTAAGGGATCATACAATACGGCATTGCTCAGGGCCATTGAAAAAACGCTTCCTCCAGAAGTTGAAATGGAAATATTTACCTGTGATGGCATCCCACTTTATAATTCGGATGTGGATGGCGATGAAAAACCCCCTGCTGTTGAACGTTTAAGAACGGCCATAACAGGATGCGATGGCGTATTGTTTGCAACCCCGGAATACAACCACAGTATTCCAGGGGTACTGAAAAATACCATTGACTGGGTATCCCGCCCGGGATTTAAATCCCCCATGGCCGGTAAGCCCAGTGCAATTATCAGTGCATCCAAGGGGTTTTTAGGGGGAGCCCGTGCCCAGGAACATCTGAAACTTGTACTGGACAGCCTGTTATCACCTCTTTATCCCTCAACGGAATGTCTTGTGAGCTCAGCTCCGGAAAAATTTGACGCGTATGGTACGCTGATGGATGAACGCGTTCAGAATCGGCTCCAGAAGTATATTGAGGGCTTTCTTGGGTGGATGGCCAAAGACGCATAAAATGAAAAAGCGCACGCTGTTTTTTTAAACAGCGTGCGCGTTGTATATGCAGTTGATTTTATATCAGGTCAGATGATCAGAAACTGAAGTTGAGAAACAACTGGGCAAAAAATGCATCGTCATCACCAAAAACCTCTTTGGCCGCATCATCGGGGCTCACAACACCAAGACAGGTGCTGGCAAAAAGATGATCGCCGATGGGCCAGTCCACAAACAGGTTCCATTCGCTGGCCCAGTCGTCGGAAGAGACAGGGCCATAGACAGAACTGTTTTTTTCCTCAAGGGTGTGTTTGATGTACATCAAAGAGATGGTCATGGGTTCCATGGGGCTGAAACCGGCCTCCACGATGAAATCGTTTTTGTTCTGGTTGGGCAACTGTGCTTCACCCACCAACTCACCAATGATCCAGTGGTTCCAGCTCTGGAAATCAAAAAACATGGGATCATACTCTTCGTTGTCAGCTGTGTCTGGATCATCGCCGGAGAAGGAGACATACATCCCGCGCACATAGGGGGCCATTGGGGTGTCAAAACGGTATGTGGCACTGGCAAAAAATGCGTCGGCATCACGATCTACATTTCCTGCAATACCTGTGTCTCCGGTCTCATGGACGTATTCACCTTCAAGTTGCAGGCCGGCAACAGTTATGTCCACACCGATGTCAAAGGCTGTGGTGTCATCTTCGTTTCCCACACCGCCGTTGGTTGCACTGTCTTCATTCTTGTTGAAAACACCGCCGTAAATAAACATTTTTTCGTTGATGTCCCAGTGGACGTTCAAACCGGTAAGGCTGACTCCATCTTCAGAGCCACCGGCAAAAAGATCGCTCCAATCTTTGACGTAATCCCCGGCATCTGCATAAAAAAGCGACCCTTTTACAGCTCCGAAATCGCCGTCGAGTTTGACGGCAAAGGGGAAACTGGAGTGGTAGTAGAGCCAGTTGGCAGCGCCTTGATCTTCCCCATCAGCCACCACAAACCATTTTTCAAGTTTGATTTCCTGACGTCCCAGGGTAAGGTCCAGGCTGGTACCGGCTATTTTGGCAAATTTAAGCCAGGCCTGGTCGATGCCTATCTTATCGTCATTGTCGTAAACGCCGTAAAAATCCTGTCCAATGGTTTCTGCAAAATAAGGGGCAAACTGTCCGCTCAGCTGAGCCCATCCGATGTCTTTGGTGGCTGTGAAGCGAATTCTGCTGAAGGTTTCACCATAAGAGGTATCTGTGTCTGAATCAAATCCCGGGTTGATATTTGAAAGATCTGTCCCAAACCAGGGATTTGAATCATATCGATAGAAAACATTCACTTCTCCCCCCACGGTGAATTTGTCAAACACCTTGGACAGCTCCTGGACTTCCACATCAGCATATAGGGGCATTGCTGTACTGATAAAAAATGTAGCGGTCATCAACAGGATTGAAAGGCCACTTAATAAACTTCTTTTCATCTTAAATCTCCTTTTGTTTGAATTGCGATTTTTTTCTTCTCCTCAAAAAAATTCAGCATTCTTCATTTTTTTTGTAAGCATAACGCTGTTTTCTGGAAATCTCCTTCACGTTTAATGTAAAGTGACTTCCACGGGCGTATGAAGGATGTAGATTTTTTTGCATACTTCAGTAATTTACAAAAAATTGTGTGAAATCAATTTCACTAAAGTATCAATTTTATTGATCAACCCCGATGATGACGGCCTGTGGATAGAGGAAAAATTTATAGATGCCTTAATAACGCAGGCCTGACCCCACCACGAAAGGCGAAAATCGAAAGTTGAGTTGAATTACGTTTGAAGTGTGTGCATCATAGCCCCTTCAAGTGATTTGGGGGCTTTTTTCGAAATGATTGTCTTCATGACCGAATAACTCACCGGTGGTTTTCATGATGAAAAAAGAACCGAAAACCTATTCGGCAATGAAGGCATTTTTAATATTTAGAAGATTGCATTGGGAAGCCAGGTCGCGATTTTAGGAAAGATCATGACCATCAGGAGCACCGCCAGCTGAATTATGACAAAGGGAGGAATTGACCGCCAGATGTCTTTTGTGGTGATGCCCGCAGGGGCAACGCCTTTCATCATGATCAGTGCCCATCCGAATGGAGGTGTTAAATAGGCCACCTGCATGTTTAAGATAAACAGAATGGAGAACCATATGGGATCAAAACCAAGCAACCTTGCAATGGGAAGCATGATGGGGGCACAGATGGTCACCACCGCATAATCATCCATGAACATGCCGAAAATCAGCAGTACAAACTGCATACAGATGAGCACAATCCAGCGATTTACCTCCAGGGACTGGATAAGTTCCATGATCATATCCTGGGCACCGGCACTGGCATAAAAGACCCCGAACAATGTGGCTGGAATGAGTATCCACAGCGCCATGCCGGTTATTTTAAGCGTTTCTGTGCAGGAGTCGGTAATAACTTGCCAATTCAGTCTGCGGTGGACAGCACAGATGAATATTGCTCCCAGTGCCCCCACCCCGGCAGCTTCCGTGGGGGTGGCTACGCCAAGAAAAATGGAGCCCAGTACCAGTACCACAAGCATGCATGGGAGGAAAATTTCAGCAAGGGCTTTCCAGCGCATGCTCCAGGTGACATCTATTGATATCTTGGGTAGATCGTTGGGCCGGATAATGCCGACAAAAACGATGTAAGCCACATAGAGCGATGCCAGTATAAGTCCTGGTATCATACCTCCAAAAAAGAGTTTGCCAATGGAGATGCGGGCAATGAAAGCAAAAATAATCATGATGATGGCAGGGGGGATGATTTCTCCCAGCACACCGCCAGCCATGACAGAACCCAATGCAATGGATTTACTGTAATTGTGTTTGAGCATGGCCGGGACCGCCACCAGACCCATGGTCAAAATACCGGGGCCAAAGCCGCCACACATGGCAAGGGAGACGCATACTCCGACGGAGACAATGGCAAGACCACCGCGAAGCCCGGATAACCAATAACTCAAGCCATTGTACATTCGTTCTGAAATGCCCGATTGTACCAGAAAATTGCCCATGATGAGAAAAAGCGGTATGGTCATTAATGTGGGGCTGGTCATTTGCTGGTAGGTGGTGGTGGCAACGGTGTACACCGCATCTGGTCCATCAAGTATATAGGTCATCGCAACGGTGATTCCACCCAATGCAAAGGTGACGGGAATACCAAGGGCAAGCAATAGCAAAAGACCGCCGAATAAAACAAAGCTAATCAGTTCAATACTCATTGATAATAATTCCTATAACGGTCATGTCCTGGCAGACACAACAAATAATGAAAATGGTAATATGCCGCCACAGGCGGAGCTGATCTTATGGCGTTTTGCCCACAACAAAGAACAACGAATTTTTTTTAAAATTTACATTGGCAATGATTGACGATAAACGTCATCGTCTATTCCTTATCGTCTATTTCTTAGGGGCATATACGGCGATACAAGCCAGTATGAACAGAGCCGTGCCAATGGGCATGAACATTTTGAGCGGATAGAGAGGTAATTTAAAAACACCCATGGCCTTTTCTTTTATCTGCCAGGCATCCATTCCCATGACACTGCTTTTCCACAGAAGGGTGCCCAGAAAAATAAGGGCAATGATAAGGGTGAGCCATCGAACAAACGTTTTCATGGCAGGGGGGTAGTGCTCGTATAGCATTTCGATGCGGATATGGCTTTTGTGAATCAAGGTATATCCACCAGCAAGAAGGACAAAAACACCAAACAGCTGTTTGTTGATTAACCATGCCCACGATGTCGGGGCGTTAAAGGCATATCGTGAAATCACCTCAAAGGTTACAATGGCCATTATGATGAGAATTAAAAAACTACCAGCTTTGCCAATATTTTCAATGAGGCGTTTGATACTATCGGAAAAAGTATGCATAGGTTATTTCCATGAAGTGGCGGTGCAGATATCACTTGGTCTGCACCTCCTTGTTGTATATTATGACAGGAAATTTGATCGACTCAGCGTAAATATTCGGTCAGCAGGCCATCTTCATCTGTTTTGGATACGCAGTCCCAGACGGAGAAGATGGAGCACTGTCCAAGCAGTTACAATTCAATACCAACCCGAATATTTACGACTCAGTCAGGCAATGAAAACAGGCGATTTCCCGCTCATTACTTAACGCCTCTCCATTCTTTTATCATTTTGATGGCCGCTGCACTGGCCTCATCCTGGGTGGCAAGCTCATCCCAGATTTTGTAGGCGGCTTTTTTGTACTGCTCCTGGCAGTCATCATCAAGAACGTTTTCGATGACCTTTCCCTCTTTAATCAGCCCCTGCACCACATCCATCTCTTTTTTATAGGCAGCCACTGTTGCATGCCAATAGTCTTCACCTGCAGCGTGGAGTGCCGCCTTCATATCGTCGGGCAGTTTGTTCCATTTTTTGAGGTTGACGAGAATATGGCCGATGGTGTGGTCACACTCCATGCCGCGAATCCAGTAAGGAGCGACTTCGTGCCATTTTAAACCGGTGACGGCGCTTACATCCCATTCGGCTGCATCCACAGTGCCAAGTTTCAACCCCATATATGTTTCCGTAGGGGATATGGCCGTGGCCTGCATGCCCAAAGCGCTGTGGTAGGCCATATTACCGCCGTCTGCCTTGATTTTCCATCCCTGGAAATCAGCGCAGGATGTGGCGGGCTTGGTGGACAGTACAAAGGGAACAGGACCATAGGTATGAATATCAAGAAAATAGAGTCCTTGCTTGGCATACTCTTTTCGAAGCAGTTCAGCAAATCCCTTTTTAAAATAAAAATCCCGTATTGCCTGGGCTTTGCCTTCCCAAGTACTCTCCTCATCAATTCGGAAGGCCATGGGCAGGTTGAATTCAACATAACCCACGGGGACCATGCCACCCCACATACCGCCCATGCCGTGGAGCATGTCCACCACACCCTGTTTGGTGCCACCAAACAGTTGATCTCCGGGCATGATTTCCGGCTCGGCAAATACTTTGATTTTTAATTGGCCGTTACTGTGCTTTTCAGCGGATTCGGCAAAGACCTTTAGCTCTTCCATGGAGGTATCTCCATGGGGATACAGGGATTGGATTTTCATTCGGTACACCTTGGCATTGGCATTTTCAATCTGCGGGCCTGCAATTAAAATGGCAATAACACTTATGGCTAATAACAATGATGTGACGGACCAATGGTTTTTTTTCATAATTTATCCTTTTTGTTATGTTGAAAAAAATAAAGATTATGTATGAGAACCCGTTTCCATTTACCATATCTGAATCCGTGTCTGGAAACGGGTCAAGATGGTCGCATTAAAAAGGAATGGCTTCTTTGAGTTCCTCTTCGGTGATGTCAAAAACGGTATCCACGGAATCCAGTGTCTCAATATAGAAGAAATCAGGAAGCTTATCGTCCTTGGGTGTAAATCCCGCTTTTTTGTTAAATGCCTTTTCCATGGCAATGGTCTGAACGGCAATGCCCATGAGCCGGTCCACATCCCATTGACCGCCGAATCTGGCGGCAACCATGTTTACCAGGTGTTGAAGATTTGCAGGATCGGCAAGGCAGAAACCGGAAAAGATGCACATTCCCAGATTGTCAAACAGACACATACCCACCTGGAGCTGGGTGGAAAGTCCCACCTGGCCTTCTTTTTTTGAGGGTTCCACCGAAGGGTCACCAAGGGAATTGCCCGCAGTGTGGTCGGCCCCCATGGGGGAGGTGGCATAGGTGACCCCGGTTCCCTTGAGTCCCCTGGGGTCATAGGCAGCCAGGGCCTGGCCCTTTACAACGGGGATGCGTTTTACGCCCAGATGGGTGCCGACGGCAAGAGTGCCCTGTCCGAGAATTTTTCCGAATTCGGTTCCATCTTTCATCTCCTGCACCAGGGCAACGGCTCCCTTTGCATCTCCGAATTTGAGTTTGCCTGCTTCCATGCATACTCCGATGGAGACTCCGGTTTCCATGGTATCAATACCCAGATCATCACACATCTGGTCCATAAGTGCAACGGTATCAATGTCGTCAATGCCGCAGTTGGCACCCATGAGTCCGATGGTCTCGTATTCAAACCCCGAGGTGATATACTTGCTGTCAGGGCCATTGTATACACTGGAGCATTGGATAATACATCCGGGGGAACAGCGATGGGTCATTTTGCCCTTGCGATTTCCCTGGATCTGGGCAATATGTTCTCCACTGAGCGCTTCTGCCTGTTCAAAACGCCCTTTACTGAAGTTATTGGTGGGCAGGAAGCCCTGGGCATTGGTGGCATTGACCAGGACCGCCGTTCCCAGAGCGGGCAATCCTTGGCCTGAAATAGGATTATCCATGATGGCTTTGCTGTAGGCTTTGCTGTTTGTGCGAAAAGCTTCTTTGTCCTGGTAGGGAGCTTTAAGCTTTTGTGAGGTGGAAACCACAACCGCTTTTATTCCTTTGGAGCCCATGACTGCGCCAAGTCCACCCCTTGCAGCGGCCCGGGCAGGACGTCCTTCGGGATCGGATATCTGCACCGTGGAATTGAGATATCCCCGTTCCCCGGCCTGACCGATGGATATGGTGGCGATGTCTTCGTCGAAATCATTTCGTAGCTGCGCCACCAGTTCATAGTTGTTCATGCCCATGTATTTTGATGCAGAAAGCAGTTTTGCGCCGGAATCATCCAGTATCAGCAGAGACCAGTCATCGTCATTTGAAGGTTTTCCTTCCACAACAATGGCATAAATATCCAGAGCCGCCAGTTTTTTTGCGGCCATACCTCCGGCATTGGCTTCTTTTATGGTACCGGTCAGGGGGCTTTTGCCGCCAATGGAGATTCGTCCGGAACAGGGGGCAGAGGTGTCTGCCATCATTCCAGGGCATATGATCAGTTTGTTGTCCGGCCCCAGAGCATCACAGGTGGGATCCACCTCATGGGAGAGAATCACTGCCACGGTTCCCCGCCCCCCAAACAGGCACATTGATTCCGGCACATTTTCAAATACTGCTTTTTTTTGATCCATGTCTATTCTGAGAAGTTTGTCCATTAGAAATTTACCTTTTATGAAGTGGCTGCTTGTGTCAGTATTCGTAATTCTGGGACTGCAGATCTTGCGAGAACTGGGTCAGGCTTGTGTTATTGGTGCTATCGACCAAAGCCGGGGCGAATCCAAAGTGTCACCGATAATGCCCCTAACGCAAGCCTGACCCTCCTCACTGTTATCTACTTTAATATTATTGTGCCATCTTATCCTTTAATTCTTCAAGGGTTTCAAGGAGAATATCCAAGGATATATCCAGATGTTTTTTGGAAATGGTCAATGATGGCATAAATCGTAATACGTTGGCATGTCGGCCACAGGGAACAGAGAACAATCCCTTTGCAAAAAGAGCCGGGAACAGATCACCCAGGAATTCAGGCCGTGTGGGCTCTTTGGTTGCAGGGTCTTTCACCAGTTCAATGGCTTGCCACAGCCCTTGACCACGGATATCGCCAATCTGTTCAATGCTTTTTTGGGCCTCTTTAAATCGGGACTGCATGTATTCGCCCAACTCGGTGGCCCGGTTTAGCAGATCCATTTCCGGGTCCAGAACAATTTCATAATTGGCCTTGACTGCCGCCAGCGTGATGGAGTTGCCGGTAAAGGTATTGGGTTGGGACTGGGGCGTGAGTTTATCTAGATATTTGGAATTTGTCATGACACCGGCAAAGGGCTGATCATTTCCCACACCCTTGCCAAAGGTGATCATGTCCGGATTGAAATCGTAATGTTCGCAGGCCCACATTTTGCCACTGCGGCCAAAGCCGGACTGAACTTCGTCCGCAACACAGAGAGCTCCTGCCTTCTCAGCCGCCTTTTTCACCATTGGCCACCATTCTTTGGGGGGAACAATGTAACCGCCTTCTCCCTGGAATGCTTCGCAGATAACAACGGCAACATCATCAAGGCCGGTGTAAGGCGAGTTGAGTTTGTAATCCACATATTTTGCGCACTCAACACCGCATTTGGGATACTCCATGTTGAAAGGACAGCGGTAGCAGTAAGCATAGGGCAGATGATGGACATAGGGCATGAGTGCACCATATCCCTTACGGTAGTTTTCGCCCACGGTCATGGCATTTGTGTGTCCGAAAACACCATGGTAGCCGCCCTCAAACGCCACGACCTGGTTTCTTCCAGTGATCATTTTGCCTTGCTTAATACAGGCTTCTGCCCCACCGGTACCGCTCTGGAAGTAGGTCATGAAGCAGTTGTCCTTCAGATCATGGGGGGCGGTTTCCCGCATGATTTTGACGACTTCGTACTTCAGGGGGGTAAGGGCATCAATCATGTGTCCCATTTTGGGGGCCTGTTCCTGAATGGCCTTAACCACCTTGGGGTGGCAACTGCCTGTGCTTTTAACCCCCACGCCGGCACCGAAATCAATGAAAATATTACCGTCTACGTCTTTTATGGTGACGCCCTTTGCCTCTTCTGCCACCAGTGGAAAGACCGTGGCGGCCGGTCGTTGGGGGGTTTCAAGGGACAACATTTCTTGAAAGATTTTTGCAGCCTGGGGACCGGGGATGGTTTCTGTAACCTGTTTCGGTGCTTCGGGGTGACTTAATGCTTCAAGGGCCTGTTCTCTTTGCTCGTTATTCATGGGGGTCTCCTTTTGCAAGGTTTATATCTGTCTTGGGCGATTAAAGCAGATACAAATTTAATGATATTTTATTTTTTTTGTCCAGTCAATACTACTAACGTGCGATATCGTGAGGGGTACTCTGGTTCTGACGGACCTCCTGGGCAGCCCTGCTGCCTATGTTTGGTGCCTGTTAACTTCTTTAGATTGACTTGTGATTAATCTCACAAGTTCCTGACCTAACGGGTTAAATAATTGAGCCGCTGAATGACTGTTATTTTTTAAATGCAGTATTTGTACCGGGTGGGTATTTAAAAAAAAATATTTCATAACATACTTAAAATAAAAAATTTTTTGTATTGGCATCAAATATATAAAATTAAAGATGCAAAGAAAATTAGTTTTTATCCTTATATTTAAGGAATAATCCTAAATATAAGGATTAAAGAATCGGGCTTGGTGACAACATTGGCCCCCTGGGGAGGGGGCAGGATAGCGTTATTGGCATTATCGTTGATTTTGACGTTTGCACCGACTGTGGTCGATAACGCCAATAACACAAGCCTGATTCTGTTGGCCCGTTAATTATGATGAATGGCACATGTGATTATTTATCCCCAAAAATCAGGAAATGCCGGGGCGATGTATGGAAAGTTTTTTCATCCGGGACTCCAGTGTCTTGGGATTCAGCCCCAGGATTCGGGCAGCGCCGTTTTCACCACTGACGCGCCAGCCGGTCTGTTGGAGAATTTTCAGTATATAATTTCGCTGGTGGGCTTCAAGGGTGAGATTCTTTTTTTCACCCACCGGTTCCTCTTCTTTTTGATTGAGGCCTTCCAGGGAAAGTACCTGGTCCCTGGCCAGGATGATGGCCCGTTCCAGAATATTTTCCAGCTCCCGGATATTTCCTGGCCAATGGTATGACAGCAGCTGATTAAGAGTGGTTCTAGGAATGATATCCACGTGTTTACCAAGTTTTCGGTTATAATGTTCAAGGAAATATCGAATCAGGGAGGGGATATCTTCCTTTCGGTTTCTTAAGGGGGGACTTGTGATGGGGAAGACATTGAGTCGATAAAAAAGGTCTTCCCGGAAAGAGCCTTTTTTTACCTCTTGCTTAAGATCTCGATTGGTGGCAGCAATGATTCTGACATCCACACGGATGCTTTTTCCGTCACCCACCCGGTTAAGCTCCCCTTCCTGGAGCACCCGGAGCAGTTTTGTCTGGAATTCCATGGGTAGTTCACCGATTTCATCCAGAAAAAGGGTGCCCTTGTCGGCCAGTTCAAATCGGCCCTTTCGATTCTGGATGGCGCCTGTGAAAGCGCCTTTGACATGACCAAAGAGTTCTGCTTCCATTAATCCGGGGGGAAGGGCACCGCAATTGACTTTTATCAACGGTAGATCTTTACGGCGGCTTAACCCGTGGATGGAGCGAGCCAGTAGTTCTTTGCCGGTTCCGGTTTCCCCCTGAATCAATACCGTTGTGTCCATGGGGGCCACCTGTTCCACTTCTTTTAAAACACGTCGGAATTTTTTGCTTTTTCCAATGACGGTTCCATAATTGTTCTTCAGAACAAGCTCCTGCTTAAGAACGATGTTTTCATCCTTCAGGCGGATGAATTCAGTTTCCAGACTGTTGAGGTAATTGATTAGTGCATGGTCTTTGTTGTTCTTTTGGTCGGGAAGATAGATGAGACTGAAAATATAGTGCTTTCCATTGTAGTTAACCAGTCGAATGATTTCTTCAACGGTGGCAGCGCTTCCATTTTTTTGAATATAATCAAGTTCAACAACATCGCAGCGGAATTTGGATTTTATTTCAATGAAGTTAGTAATGTGATTTTGAAAACGATGAAAGCTTTCATTGGGGAGCACATCAAAGGCTTTCATGGAAAGAAGGGTGTCCCGTGGATACCCAATCAGTTGACAAAAGGCTTCATTGGCATAAAGGAAGTTAACATCTTCGTCGGTTATGGTAATGGCCCACTGGGATTTGTCCAAATCACCGGAGGAGACCTTTTTCCAAAGAATATTGTCAAAACTGCACAGCCAGTACATTAGCAGATTCAGTCCATTGGAGTTGTTTGACATCTGTTTTTCCTGTGTTGACCTTCAAATGTGACGGGTGGCCCATATTGTGACCAAGCCCAGCCTTAAGGCGAGTTTACCCCTGTTCTGATAGTTATTTATCACTATTTTATCAGAGGTTCATAGTAAAAAAAACATTGCTGTTTTGTCATTGCGTGCTATAATGCATGTAATATTTCACTAAATATCGATAAATTCAATAAAAAAATAAGGAAGGGTGAAATGAGCGTTTTTGTTGTGATGAGATTTGACCCCATGCAATGCGGTGCATGTGGGAATGGGCACCTTGATAAGATTTTCAAGGAAAAGGATGCGGCAGAAGAATATATTCAAAGATCAAACACGCGTCGGGGTGTCAGTTGGCAAATTAAGGAATTCATGGTGGAAGAGACGATAATGGCATAGATTTTTGCCAAGAGGTTTGTTTTAACCCTACAACGTCATTTGTGAAAATTAGCTCTACATGTTGTGATCAAGCCCGAAAATTTATTAAAATACAATTGCCAGGAGACAAGTAGCGTTGCCGGGTTAAATCCTAAGTGTTAAATACGGCGGTCACCATCTCCTTTAACAAGTGGAAATCTTTTGTTCATGCCGGGTATAATTTCGCAAAAGTACATATGGAATTGGTTGGAAAGAATGTTTCCCTTTATTCTTACCACAACCAGCTGGAGCCCACACTGATGCCGTTGGTGACGGATTGAACTCCTTGAACCTGTTCCGCAATGCTCACAACCGCTTCCATCATTTTGTGGGAGCCCACATCCCCGTTGATGGTTACATGGCCGTTGAGGCATTTCAGCTGAATGCGCACCGTCCGGGTGGGTTTGTTGCGTGTGAGCGCAGCCCACACCCTGGCAATGGTGAGCGCATCTTCAAAGGTCTGGCGATCTTCATCTCTGTCCTGAAAGGCTTCCTGTTCAAGGGTTTTGGCGATGATCTCCACAGCCCCCTGAATGCTGATCTTATCCAGATTTATCACCAGATCAAAGCTTGCGGGGTCATTGACGTCCACCCCCCATACGGTGCGGCCCCAATGTGCTCTGTCTTTGTCCATTTCCTGGATGTGATCAATGGCCTGTTCCCGGGAAAAACCTTTGTTTTTCATGGCGTGTTCAATGCGGTATTCCATGCCGGCGATGACCTTTACCCGGAGAAGCCGGGGAATATCCTGTAAAAGAAGTTGGGCGGCAAATCCATGGTACACCATGTTATTTCCACGGCCCAGTTCTAGAATGGCGGCTCTGACATATTTTACGTTAATAATGCTTTGTCCCGAATTGAGTCCCAGAGGACCCGGAACCTGCAAAATGGAATTTCTGAGTGTTTCTTCCGGTATGTCATATGTTTCTGCCGCCCGTTTAACAAGTACTTCACGACTGACACAGATGTAGTTCATATGTTTTGCAAGGGCTTTTGCAACGGCTTTACCTCCGCCGAAAGTACCCCTTGAAATGGTGATGATTGCCATTTTATTGATCTCCTCTTTGGGTTTGAATGACAGGTAGCCCCATCCGTCGGGTGATAAGTGCCAGTATGGCAGACAATGCCAGCATGGATATGATCAGAAGATAAGAGGTATCGGGTTTACCGGTGATGTCCCGGATCAGTCCGTTGACCCAGGGCATGATTAAACCGGCTGCACCAAATGCGGTGAAAAGCCATCCATAGTTGAGTCCAAAATTTCTTATTCCGAAATTATCTTTACAGGCTGCCGGAAAAATCGTCAAGTTTGCACCGTAATTAAGGCCGATCATGAAGACCACTAGAAGCACCACGGGCCAGGAAGCCCCACCATTCCGGGTTAACCCGTACAGGATGCCGATGACCGATGCCTGGCACAGGAAGGCGCCACAAAGGGTAAGGGGGCGGCCGATTTTATCTGAAATAATACCACCAAGAATACGGCCAAGCGTATTGCCAATGGAAAGCACCACCACGGCCAAAAAGGCCCATTGGCCCAGAGCCTGTCGTCCAAAATCCGCAGCCACACTGATGAAAACCAGGCCCGCCGATGCTCCGGAAAAATACATGAAAAACAACAACCAGAACTGGCGTGTGGCCATCATCTGTTTCCAGTTGAACTCCTGGAGTGTGGGGGGACTTGTTTTGGAATACCGGGACATGGGCACAAACCCCGGGGGGGGATTGTAGACAAACCATGACAGGCAGAGAACAGCAATCCAGATGGTGATGCCAAGGGTGATCATGGTGGCGCTGATTCCCGGCATGACCATGCCCTGGGGGGTGGTGGTGGAAAAAAAATTCAACAGCCAGGCCGTGAAGGGGGCCAGGGGAAGGGGCGCAAGGCCCGCTCCTGCCACCACAATTCCCACGGTGATACCCGTTTTTTCTGCGGGAAACCATTTCATGGCAGCAGGGGTCAAAGAGGCGTAGGCAAGGCCCACCCCGGTGCCGGTAATGATGCCGAAACCGATGATATACGAGGGCAGGGAAGATCCGCCAAAACCGGCAATAATGCATCCTGCACCCGCCAGTAATCCCCCCAGCATGATGGCCGGACGGGGACCGAATCGGTCCTGAAACTGTCCGGCAGGCACCATGATAAAGGAAAAAATAACGGCCATGGTGGAGTAGGGCAGGGCTTTGTCTGCATTGGACCAGCCCCAGACGTCGGGGATACCGCCTTTGATGACACTCCATACATAAAGAATACCAAAAACAAGACCCAGCCCGGCTGCGGCATAGGTGACCACCCACCCCCTGGAAAAGGAGATGGTAATGTGTGTACTGCTGTGATGCATATTGAATCAATCCTGGTTTATGGCTAACAAAAAATAAATATTTAGAAAAAAAAGGCTCATGCGGGATTTTGGAGTGTTCTTGTCATGTTGATATTTTGACATCACACAACAAAGCCCTGAAATCCCACATGAGCAAAATAAAAACGCCTGTTTAACACGGGTGTCATGTATTTCACAAGCGGATTTTCTGTTTTTCTGGAATTCTTCCCAGCTCTGATTAAGCGTTGAATCGGGAAAATGGGAATGCGCCCCTGTCAATCAGGGAATGAAGGGTGACCGTTTTTAATCTTGAAATCCATGGGTGCTCCGGATGGCATCGGCGGCCAGCCGTCCCTGGATGTAAAGGGAAAGGGCCGCAATGGCCTTGTCGCACACAGTGAACACAGGCACCCCGTTGTCCATCAAGGCGTCCCGCAAGGGATCATAAAGCCGCCCGCCGTCCACCACGGCCACAATGGGGGTGTCCACCTCTTGGGTAAGCTTGATCATCAAGTTCTTGATTCCCTTTTCATGGTGCATGTCATAGTGGGGAAGATCAGTGTCAGCAAGGGTTTTCATGGCAGGAGACATGGGGTCCAAGCTCACCACAATGGCATCCACGTTGGGATCATCGGCCAGGGCTTTTGCCACCAAGGTATGGGTCTCATCGTCGGCGGCAGGGTTGATATCCAGGGGATTGGACAGGGTGACAAAGGTGGACAGTTTTTTTTCTGCAAGCAGGGTGGCAATGGTCTGCCGGGTAGTCTCTTCAAAACGTGCCAATGTCATGTGAAAATCATCTGACTGGATGGAGTCTGCCATACCCACGGCCTCAAATCCGGCTCCGCTCACCGCGGCCAGGCGATTGCCGTTGACGGTTTTACGGCTGAGATTTTCAGATAACAGCAACAGTTCCTGGAATTCAGAAAAATTTCTGGCCACAATGGCCCCGGCCTGGCGCACACAGCTCTCACACACCATGTAATTGCCAGCAAGAGAAGCGGTGTGCCCACTGGTGGCGGCCTTTCCTTCCAGGGTCCGTCCGGCTTTGTAAAAGATTACCTCTTTGCCGGCAAGGACGGCCTCCCGGACAGCTTTGCAGAATTCAAGGCCGTCAAGATCGTTGAACCCTTCGGCATACACCGCAATTACATCCACCTTTTTAGATGTTTTAAAATAGTGCACCATGTCCCCCAGGGTCAGATCGGTCTGGTTGCCCATGGAGATCATGTAGCCGGGTTTCAATTCCGGGCATTGGTTGCTTCTGTGGAGCATGAAGGCCCCGCTCTGACTGATGAGGGCAGCCCGGCGATATTTTCTGTTCCGATCTTTGGGCAGTTTTTCTTCGGGGATGAACCATGTGTCATATCCCCCGGGGCCGGACACAACCCCCATGCAGTTGGCTCCCAGAAACACGGGGCCTCCCTCTTTGGTGCCGTGGATCTCATTGATTTTTGACATCACTTCAAGGGCGATCTCTTTACTGTCCTGGGTCTCTCCCATGCCCCCGGGGATGAGCATGACCCCATTGGCGGCATCCAGACGAATGACCTCATCCACCAGATCCGGAACCTGGGCGGCCCCCACGGCAACGATGAAGAGATCCAGTTTTTTATCCAGGGCACCAAGATCGGATATGCAGGCAATGCCGTCAATGTCCTTTACCCCTTCCCGTAAAATCACAATGTTTTCCCGGGGAAATCCCTCGGCCAGGATATTGTCTAAAATGATACGTCCAAAATTTTTCCGGGTGGCAGAAACCCCGATAATCCCTATGGTTTTCGGGTGGAGCAGCGGATGGATTTTGGCGATGGGACGGGCGTTTTTAATGGTTGATGCCCTGGTGAATCGACACATGCCGTCCAGCGGTACCATGAGGTAATCGGTGAAGGCAAAGGGGTTGATCTCCAGTTCTTCAATGACAAAGGGAGCGTTGGGGTTTGCCTGGGAGTAAAAATTACCCATCTGAATAAAACTTTCAAAGCATTCAATGAGCTGCTCGTCGGTGACAATGCGCCGCTGTCCCCTTGTAAGACCTGCCATTTTACGATAGGAGATGGTCTGTTTAAACAGCTGAAAAAAAGACTGGCCGTCGTTCATGGCTGTGGAAGCAGCCACAATGGCCTGCCCTTTTCGAAATCGTTGGGCATAGAGTTCCGTGTCGGTTCCCCCAAGCCCTGCGCTGATGACGGTGCCAAATTCCCGGGTATGTCGCAGCCCCACAATGAGTTCATTGCCAAAGGCCGAAGAGTCCGGCGGCATGAACTGCACCTGGAGCACTCCTTTTAGATCTCGGCTGATGGCTGCGGTCAGTGCTTCTCCAGACAGTCCTCTGTATGGGGCCGGGGCCGCATGGGGCTGGGCCTGTATCCAGGCGGTGTAGTTCTCCGGCACTTCATAGAGCATGCGGCGGACAGCCGAACGGATGGCATTGGTCTCTTTTTTAACGATGCGTACCCCCCCCACTTCGGTCTTGTGGATGATGGTGGGGGAGACGATTTTCAGGACGGTTTTTTCTCCGGGAAAGGCGCAAAGTTCTTCGTCGGAGGGGCGGGCCCCCCGGGGGATGAAATTGCACTTGGGCGGCGTTTCCGAACCCGAGCGGGATAGAAGAGAGTAGACCTCATACTCATATAAAAAATCCCGGTTTTCCTGGTCCGCCTGGATGAGCATCTGGCTAATACTGTCAAAATCTATGGGAACGTTCATCGGAATCTCCATATGTCATATTATTTCGGGTTGATCACAGAAAGGTGAAAACCGAAAGTTGAGTCTGTATTTTATATACTTAGGCGACAACTTGCTTGACGTCTACCGCTGTGTTTAGATCACCTTTAAATTGTTTTTCTGGTTTTGCAATATGTTGTCCATAGCAAAAGCAGGTAATTGTAATGATCGAAAATATTAATGCCAGGAAATGGTAGAAGTTAAAAGGTTCTTTATAATAGAGAACCCCCACGCCAATTGACGTGGTAATGATTGATACGACCGCATAAATTATATATGTTGAAGCGCCATAACCAGAATAAAGAAGATAGAAACCTAAAAAAGTAACAAAAAAACCAACTCCGCTTAGAAGAATAAACTTCCAGTTTGAGATTAGATAAGAAATGTTTTTTTCGGTGGGAAAGGATAGCGTTGAAAAGAAAAATAGAATTGTGCAAATTAGTACCGCTCCAAACATAAATAGGAATGGGTTTTTAGACACCTGCGCCCCTTTTTGTCCGAATACAAATATAGCATTTCCGATTGCTGCTATAGTCGCAAATATTAGTGGTTTTATCATTGGTTGTCCCTTTGGTTATATGATATTCATTATTTGTACGTGTCGTCTTTTATAACTTGTAAATGAAATATTGGTTTTTTCAGAAGACCTCCTTTTGCCTCCAAATTTTTCAACCTGTACGGCTACCAATTATCCGTAGTTTTTGCAAGGCAAATAGGTCAAATTTAGATTTGAATTTGTATTGTTAGATTATCAATAGCACAAATCCGGTATCCTTCATTTTCGCTTTACACTTCCATGAGGTGAATGGCCGTTTTGTGGTGCTCAACTCTGAAAAGTGTAAAGTACTTTTGATGTGATATGAAGGGGGCCAATCGGCCAACAAAAACTTGAAAATCAAGTGTCAGGAATGGGAATGCGCCTCCCTGGTCTTTAAAACGGAATTGGATTATCTACGTCCAGGCCGTCTACCCAGGGAGAAAATAATGCCCGCAAGCCCCATACCGGTATAGATTCGCAATGACATCTGCATGCTTTTCATGAACTGCCCCATGTTTTCCGGAGTTACTGCCTGATCCCCTAGATAGTGTGTGATGATCAACGTGACCGTGGCCATGCTTACCAGCATGCCCTGGGTGCGCATGGTACCCACCATGCTGGAGGCGGTACCGTAATATCTGGGTTGGACACTGGACATGATGGCGTTCATGTTGGGGGTGGAAAAAAGCCCGAATCCGATACCCTGGAGAATGAGCATGGTAAGAATCACGGCAAGGGAGGTTGTCATTCCCATGAAGGATGCCAGGAAAAGCCCCACGGTGCATGTGGCCATGCCAAGGGTTGCAATCCATGTGGCTGGATATACGTCTGAAAGTCGACCGGCCAGGGGAGAGAGCATGGCCTGGGTCAGTGGCTGCACCATCATGATAAAGCCTGCGGTCTGGGCAGAAAAGCCTTTTGTGTACTGCAGGTAAAGGGAGAACAAAAAGATGATGCCAAAGGAGGCGGCATAGTTGATCAGGGTGGCGATATTGCTCAGGGTGAACGTAAGGTTACTGGTGAACAGGTGCACATCAATGAGGGGAAATCTTGTTTTTTTCTGAAGCTGGAAAAACAGCGCCAGCCCCATGAGCCCGGCCAAGATCATTATCCAGGCACCGGTCATTTTGTTGACCTGGGTCATTCCCGTGATGACAATGGACAGGGCCAGGGCAAAGACCACTGATCCCTGCCAGTCAAATGTGTCGCCCCTGGAATCAGCCCATTCCCCGTGCAAACGGGTCAGGGTCAGCGCCAGTGCCGTGATCTGCACCGGCAGCATGAAATAAAAAATCCACCGCCATCCCATGTGGGTGACCATGATTCCGGCAAGGGTGGGACCTGCTGCCAGCCCCAGATAGACTAAGGCCACCACGATGCCCATGGCCTTTCCCCGTTTTGATTCCGGAAACACGGAGGTGAGGATGGCAAAGCTGGTGGCCGTGATCATGGCAGCTCCGACCCCCTGGAAAATTCGGAATAAGATAAAAGTACGTATCCCCATACAAAGGGGAATTGCCAGGGTGGAAAGGATGGACACCACGGTGCCGGCGATGAATATTCGTTTCCGACCGTGGATGTCGGCAAACCGGCCCGCCGGGAGCATGGTGATGGAAACAGCCAGGATATACATCATCTGAATCAATCCCAGCTGCATGGCACTGGCCTGGAACTCATGGCCGATCACCGGCAGGGCAATACCCACAGAGGAGGACATGAAGGGGGTGAGAAATTGAACGCTGGAAACGATGAACAATACAGCGCCGGGGGAGCTGTCAGCATGTGGTGATTGTGTGGGGTGTTTCATCGGGCGAAAACCTTAGTTAAAATTGTGTTTTAGAAAGTTAAATGTCAGATTCGGCTATTCTTCTTATATCTTGCATCATAAATGACCGTATGTTTATGATTATTATGGATATAAATTCCTGCAGGTTTAACATTTCTGATGAAATTTTCAAGGAAATCCGAAATGATGGTGTAAGGAAGGGCATTTTTTTTGTTGGAAACTAAGCTGTTTTGTGGGTAAAATAGCTTAGTTCCTCCAGAAAATGTTTTCGGGCTGAAGACATCACATGATAATTAAGATTACTTTCACATTCATTTGGGCTTGACCTCTCCCAAACAAGTCAACTCTGAAAGTTGCGAAACAATGAATCCACAAGCGGAACCTGATGCCATGCATGTAGTAAATAAATTAAATACCATTTGTTTGAAGCGCTATCTTATTTTCATTCTTATTACCTGGACCTTTATTGTCGGTCTTTCCCTCTGGTGGAACCATGGTCTTGTGAAAAGCGGTGCCCTTGACTCTGCAAAAATTGAGGCCCGTACCGCCATAAGAAAAGATATTGTGTATCGCCGGTGGAATGCCATGCATGGAGGGGTTTATGTCCCCATTACCCCAGAAACAGCCCCCAATCCCTGGTTGGTAGATCCCCTTCGGGATCTTGTCTCCGAGAATGGACTTCTTCTGACAAAAATAAATCCCTCCTACATGACACGCCAGGTACATGAAATTGCAAGAACCACGGACAATATGTGGGGGCACATCACCAGTTTGAACCCCATCCGGCCCGGGAACAAGGCTGATGATTGGGAAGTCCTTGCACTCTCTCAGTTCACAAAGGGGGCACCCGAGGTAAGCTCTGTTGAAATTTGGGATGGAAGACCCTTTATGCGCTTGATGAGTCCTTTGAAAACCGAAGAAAGTTGTCTGAAGTGTCACGCTGTCCAGGGATATGAGTTGGGCGATATCCGTGGGGGCATCAGTGTGGCGGTGCCCCTGGCTCCGTACTTTGATATCCTTAAACCCACAATGTTTACCCTGTTTTTAGTTCATTGTTTTGCATGGGGGCTGGGCGTTTTTGCTGCCTTTGCAGGAGTAAATATTTTGGAAAAACGGATTCGTTATCGTCTGGAAAGGGAAGAAGCTTTGGGTAGAGAAGAAAATATTCAAGGACGCATGGAAATGGCTGCAACGGTGGGACACGAATTAAACCAGCCCCTTCAAATCATTTCCGGAAATGTTGATCTGCTTCTTATGGATATTGCAATCGATACCCCCCATGGGAAGAAATTGACGACCATAAAGGATCAAATCCAACGCATGGGGGATATTACCAGAAAAATATTGACCATCACGCAGCAAGAAAGTTTGCAGTATCCCCAGGGTAAAATTATACCGATCACTAAAAAGTAAGAGGCTATTTTTTCATCTTTTTCTTTTATGGCCGCGTAAATAGCGGCATGATCTTGGTCGTCGTGGATGCGATGATCAGAGGGGTTAAATGCTTTGATAAAATTTTTGGTAAAATCCAGGATGGTTTACATGAATCGTGTGTACAAGAGATTCTTGGCCATTTCCATGTTTCTACCAAAAATGTTGATGCCGTGATATACAGGATGGTTAAATTTTTTAGGGTTTTCTGTGATTCCTCATTATTTGTTGACTTTCCCACAAAGCGGCAGATGGTCAACACGTAAAATAAATGGGAGTTGGTTCTAAGCCTGCCACCGTAGTGCCAGTAAGTGACCGAGGTGGCCGACGTTAGAATCAAATCCAATAAATGATAAAGAGTTGGATGAATATGATAGATGAGCAATTAAGACAAGGGCTGCACCAGGCGTTGGGAGCAGCAATTCAAGGAGAGATCCGTTTTGATGGGATCTCACGACAGCTTTACAGTACCGATGCCTCGGATTATCAGAAACTTCCCATGGGGGTGGTGATCCCCGCCACTATAGATGATATTTGTGCCGTTGTGGACATTGCCGGAACATATGGCGCTTCCATTATCCCCCGGGGGGGCGGTTCCAGTCTTTCGGGTCAGACAGTGGGGCCAGGGATTGTCCTTGATCTTTCAAAATATCTTAATCATATTCTTGATATCAATGTTAAAGAACAATGGGCAGATGTGGAAAGTGGTGTGGTGCTGGATGTGTTGAATGCGGCCCTTATGCCCCATGGGCTCATGGTGGGACCGGATCCGTCCTCCAGTGCCGTGGCTACCCTGGGGGGCATGACCGGTAATAACTCCACCGGATCCCACTCCATCAAATATCGTATGATTGTAGACCACATCCATGAGGTGGATGTGGTGCTGGCCGATGGTTCCAGGGCCACCCTGGGCCCCAAAACCCCTGAAGAGGTTGCAGAACTGCTGGAACAGGCGACGGCAGAGGGACGCTTATACCGGGGAATGCTTGAGATATTAAAGGAATATAAAGCCGACATTGAAACGGGGTACCCGGATACCTGGCGCAATGTGGCCGGATATAACCTCCAACGTCTGGTGGAGGATCAAAAGGCAGGAAAACCTTTGAACCTCATGCCCCTGGTGGTGGGGGCCGAAGGTACGCTGGCTGCCATTACCCGTATTCGTGTGGGGCTGGTCCCCCGGCCCCGGGTGGTTCGTCTCATGGTACTTCATTTCAATGATCTGAAAACGGCCCTGGAGCGGGTTCCCTTTATCCTGGAACATGATCCGTCGGCGGTGGAGCTCATGAGCCGGCCCATTTTGAAGATGGCTCATGAAAACAGTGCCTATCGGAACACCTTACATCGCTTTGTCCATGGGCTCCCCGGGGCCGTTCTCGTCGTGGAATTTGCAGGAGACGACGAACCGTCCATTGCAAAAAGCGTTGAAGGGCTTGAACAGGCCTTGATGGACACCGGCTATGATACTCCCCTGACCCATTGCGTTACACCCGAAGAAATGGGCCGGGTGTGGTGGGTCCGAAAATCCGTACTGGGACTGTTGATGAGCAAACCCGGAGACAATAACCGGCGGATCTGGATCATTGATGATGCCACCGTTCCCGTGGATCGCATGGTGGGCTTCACCCAGGATATCCTTGCGGCGGGAAGGGAGCTGGGGTTTGAACTTAATTTTGATGCCCATGCCTCGGCGGGGTGTCTTCACATGGGGCCGGAAATCAATCTGAAAACCGTGGAGGGCCTTGCCTCCCTTGAGCGGTTGGCCCAAAAGATCATGGACATTGCCATTGCCCACAAGGGCACCACCACCGGTGAGCATGGTGAGGGGATTGCCCGCTCTTATTTTAATAAGCAGCTTTATGGAGAACGCCTCCACCAGGCCTTTGGGAAAGTGAAAGCCCTGTTTGATCCCGACAATGTATTTAACCCCCATAAGATGATCAATGCACCCAAGCCCTGGGATCCGGAGTGGTTGAAATATAAACCGGGATATGCAACGCCCCTGTCTCCTGAAAAGACATTCTTTGATTTTTCATCCCACAACGGATTCCAAGGGTTGGTGGAGATGTGCAACGGCCAAGGCGAGTGTCGCTCCTGGGTAAGAGGAACCATGTGCCCCACCTTCCGGGTCACCGGTGAAGAGATGGATTCCACAAGGGGACGGGCCAATGCTTTGAGGGCCGCCATCACCGGCAAGTTCGGCACCGAAGGCCTTGGCAGCAAAGAACTCTACGAGGTGATGGATCTGTGTGTGGCATGCAAGGCCTGTCGCAACGAATGCTCCACCCGGGTGGACATGGCTAAATTAAAATTTGAGTTTCTGGCCCAGTATCAGGCCCAACATGGGGTGCCGCTGCGAAGTCGTATGATCGGTCATATGGATGTGTCCAGTCGTCTGGGAACGCTCCTGCCGGGTCTGGTGAATTACTTTTATAAAAACAGTTTGTTCCGGGAACTGCTTGAGAAAACCGTTAAAATTGACCGTCGGCGAACATTGCCGGCCATTGCATCGGTGCCTTTTCAGCATTGGTTTAACCATCGAACAAAGCCTTCCTCATCCCCCCGGGGGCCTGTTGTGCTGTGGGATGATTGCCATATCAGTTATCATCAGCCACAGCTTGGCAAAGATGCCGTACGCATCCTGGAAGCCGCCGGTTTTGAAGTCATACTGGTGGCGGATCGTCGGTGTTGCGGTCGTCCCTTGATCTCCAAGGGGATGCTTGACAAGGCCACGGAACATGCCAGGCACAATGTGGCAAAACTTCTGCCCCATGCCCGCCAGGGAACCCCCATCGTGGGTGTGGAACCCAGCTGCATTGCCTGTTTTAGAGATGAATACCCGGATCTTCTTAAAAATCAGGATGCCCGTCTGGTGTCGCAGAACAGTTTTTTCATTGAAGCGTTTATTGCGGATCTGATGTTGGAGGGCGATGTTAAATTTACCTTTAAATACCCATTGGACAAGCAGACGGTCATGGTCCACACCCATTGTTATCAAAAGGCATTGGGAACGTCTGACCCGGTCATAACTATGCTTGAAGCGCTTCCGGAAACCGAGGTGACCATGATTGACAGTGGTTGCTGTGGCATGGCTGGCTCCTTTGGGTATGAAAAGGAGCATTACGATACCTCCATGGCCATTGGGGAGCTCTCTTTGTTTCCAGCGGTGAGGGCTGCTGCTCCCGGGGTGATGATTGCAGCACCTGGCACTTCCTGTCGTGAGCAGATCAAGGATGGTACAGAGCAACGGGCACAGCATCCCATCTCCATCTTTGCGGCGGCATTGCGTTAAGGATCGTGCAACCCGTACAGGGCTCAAAATAGCAGGGCCTGGCTTTTGTGAAAGCCAGGCCTTTTCACTTCATGGAGTTGCTTTTGCATTTCGGGTTTGATGACGATATCCTCCAGTTGGGGGAAGATTCAGCCACCGCCGCGGTATCCCAGCATGTGAGAAATATCCATGGCGCTGCCTGCAACCATGGAACCGAATTTTTTAACTTCGGACCGCCGGAAAGCCCCCACCAGAATAACACAGCCGATCACCTCGTTTTTGTTGTCCATAACCGGAGCGGCAAGGACGTTAATGTTGGGATTGGTGATGCCAAGATCCATTGAGTAGCCCTCTTTTCGACAGGTGGCAAGCTCTTCCAGAAGATACACCATGTCCACAGGCTCCCCATCACCATAAAAACACAAGTAATCCTGGGAAAGGATCTCCTGTTGCCGGGCCTGGGGCATGAAGGCCACGATGGCCTTACCATGGGCACCATGGGTGATATGGTGATGGGCACCCACGCGGATGCGGTACCCGAAATCTTGGTTACTCTCCGCTTTGGCGATGATGTAAAATTGTGATCCCGTAATTTGGCCAAAATGGGTGGAAAGTTCTGTTTTTTCAGCCAGGTTCTGTAAATGGGGGAGGACCAGATCCCGGATGTCGATGTTATTTAAGATATTTCTGGCAAGCCCCACAATCCCCAACCCCAGGCGGTAGGTTTTGGTCTGGGGGTTCTTTTCAATGAAGTCATATTTCATAAGGGTATTTAATATGGTATATGCTTTACTCTTATGAATTTCCAGCTGATTGCATATTTCTGTCAGCGTTAATTGCGGGTTGGGGGAATCTGCCAGGCAGTTTAACAATTGCATGGCTTGGTCCACTGCCGGGACTGTGGACTTGTAGCTGGATTTTTTCTCTTCTGATGTTTTTTTTTTCATAGCCACTCTGCCCATTTTACGGTGTTTGCCCTTTGAAAAGGGTAAAGTACTTCTGGAATGATATGAAGGATGCCGTTTTATTTTCTAAAAAAATCATGGTGAATTGAGCGGGCTTTACCCGTTTTTAGAAAAACAGAACTCCCTGTATATGGTTTACGAAATAATTATCCTTGCATCCACGGCATAGAGGGATTTTCCGGTTCCTTTGATGGGATTTAAGTCAATCTCGCTGATCTGGGGAAAGTCTGTGACAAGGCGGCCCAGTCGCTGAAGATAATCACAGAGCATGGGGATGTCCATGCCGGCTTCCCCACGAACACCTTCAAGCACGGCATAGCTGTTGATGCCCTGGATCAGATTCATGCTCTCCCGGGGGGAGAGGGGGGCCAGGCCAAACTGGACATCCTTTAACACCTCCACATAAATACCGCCCAGACCAAACATGATAAGATGGCCGAAATCCCCCTCCCTGCTTGCACCTGCGATGACTTCAGTTCCCTGGACCATTGTCTGGAGCAAGGCCCCTTCAGCATCGGGTATTTCCATGAGCGCATCCCAGGCCGCTTTTGCCTGGGCCATATTCTGTATGCCCACCTTAACCCCCCCCACATCACTTTTGTGCAATGGGCCGATGACTTTCATCACCAGGGGAAACCCAATGGCGTCACAGGAAGCAGCAAGTTTTTGATCATCTCTGACTTCGCATTGTTCCGGTAATTTAAACCCACATCCTTTTATCACCTGTTCCACTGTTTCCGGAGACAGAGTATCTGTCTGGCCTTCAAGGGCCTTGGCAATGGTAGCTTTATCATATCCCTCAAGGTCGGGTAGATCCTCCTGGGGGGCCTGCCATCCAGCGATTCTGGCCAGGGCCTGGGCCAGGGGAACCTCATCGGGCAGGTAAATTTTGCCAAGACCTATCATCTCTTTTATCTCTTCCCGGCAGGAGGTGATACTGCTCAACATGGGCATGATGGGAATGGGGCAGGTGTCCATGGCCTTGGCGATTTCACGATAGATTTCGCTGTTGGGGGACATGCCGGAATTGCCCAGCAGTACGGCAATGACATTGATGTTGGCAGACTCCTCCCTGGCCAGAATTTCTAAGATCGCTTTCATCTGTTCAGGGGTTCTGGAGGGCAGGGTATCTATGGGATTTATAAGCGAACTTTCAGCCGGCAGTACCTGAGCCAGGAGGGAAACGGTTTTTTCCTTTAATTGAGCAAGTTCCATTCCCTGACGATACAGCTCATCGGACATCATTACACCCGGCCCTCCGGCATCCGTGAGAATACAGGCCCGGCCTCCTTTGAGGGGACCCCTGGCAGCGGCCAGTGCGCAGGCCACATTCACCATGAGTGAACGCCCTTCCACCCGAATAATACCGGCTTTTTCAAATAACGCAGCCACCGCCGTGTCGCTGTTGGCAATGGCCCCGGTGTGGCTGGCAGCGGCCCGTTCGCCTGCTTCGGTGGCACCGGATTTGATTCCCACAATGGCGCAGCCTTTTTTAACAAGGCTTCTGGCGTGGTAAAGCAGTTTGGCCGGTTTTTTCACCGTCTCCATGTAGAGCATTAATATTCTGGCATTGTCCGGCCCATAGTTTTCATTGTAAAGCTCCAGAAGGTCTTCCACGCCCATTTGGATGGAGTTGCCAAGGTTTACCACGTTGCCAAAGGACAGTCCCCGGTTAAGACCCATCTCCATGACATAGTCCACTGTGGCGCCGGAGCCGCTGATGACATCAACCACCCCACCCGGAAGATGGGGGACAATACCGGCAAATTTGCCTTTATAGCATTTTGTAAGGAACCCGGAGCAGTTGGGGCCGATGAGAGCCATGTTTGCCGAGGCTGCGATTTTTAGCATCTCTTGTTCTATCTTCTTTCCTGCTTCATCCTTTTCCCCAAATCCGGCGGTTAGAACGATGACGGCGCCTGCTCTCATGGTTGCCAGTGCCTGGATGGCGGGCAGGACAAATCTGGACGGAATGGCAATAATTGCAAGGTCCGGAGCCGCCGGGAGCTCTGAAATGGATGGATATGACTTGATGTTCAGGATTTCAGGCGATTTGGGGTTCACCGGCCACAAATTCCCTTCATAGCCATATTCTTTTATTTTTTCGATGACCCGACCGCCGGGTTTCAGGCCATCGTTGGACGCACCTATAACGGCGATGCTTTTGGGGTGAAAGAGATTTTGGTAAACTTTTTTTCGGGATTCAGGGGTGGTGAAAATTTGTTTTTCCATGATGGTTCCTTGTTGATTTTTTGCCGGGGATTAGACATCGCGTTTTAAAATTCTGTATACAGAAAACTTTTTTGTATATAATTTACACTGTAAGGCTTTGATTGGTCAATCTTCTTTAGATCTTTTATGATTGTAGGCGTTGAGGTGGATAAATATATGAGGGTCGAAATGGCCTCCCTCTAACTCCCGATATAACCGCCACGGGCGGACCTTATTCTGACCTTGGTCCACCCACAACGAAGATAGAAAGTCCCTTTTGGTTTTCAGGGACTTTCATATAAATGTGGAGATTTTTTGCTCGTAATCTGGTGATAAAAAAATAGTATCGCTTGACAGTAGTATTGATGGGCAGTAATATTCAAACATGATAAAGACGTTTAAATGCAAAGAAACAGAAAAAATTTGGAAAAGAAAATTCTCTAATAAATTTTCCAAAGATATTCAATCTAAAGCAAGGCGTAAGCTTATTTTTCTTGATTCAGCTTCAACCCTAAGTGATTTAAGAGTTCCCCCCCCTAACCGGTTGAAAAAGCTAAAGGGGGATAGAAAAGATCAATATTCAATAAGAATTAACAACCAATGGAGAGTTTGTTTCTATTTCATTGATGGAGAAACTACAGAAGTTGAAATTGTAGATTATCATTAGGAGATAAAATTATGGCAGACACAATACCCTTAGAACACCCTGGAATTATCCTGAAAGAAGAGTTTTTAGAAGCGTTTGATTTAACAGCTTATGCTGTTTCAAAACGCACGGGTATTCCCCAGACTGCTCTTGGAGAAATATTAAAAGGAAAAAGAAATATATCTCCCATAAATGCTTTGAAATTATCCAAGTTTTTCAATGTCTCTGAAAATTTTTTCTTAAATATACAGTCAAGATATGATTTAGATTTAGCAAAAGAAAAAGCAAAAAAGCCTCTTTCCAAAATAATTCCTTTCAACAGACCTCCCCTAAATAGTGAAGGCCTATTAGAGGCTTGATAAAAAAATAGATTTGCTTTGGTTGTGAATTGCTAAAAATTCGATCTACGAGGTGTTGATGAACTATCAAGAAGCCCAGGAAATTGCAGAAAAAAATGGTGAACAGGTGGTGCCCACAGTCTGTGGCATGTGCGGGCCGGGAGGTCCGGGTGGGGGCTGTGGCATTTATGCTT
The DNA here is from genome assembly GCF_054657595.1 of Desulfocicer niacini. NCBI lineage: Bacteria > Pseudomonadati > Thermodesulfobacteriota > Desulfobacteria > Desulfobacterales > Desulfobacteraceae > Desulfocicer > Desulfocicer niacini. The sequence continues at coordinate 18,243 of NZ_BAAHYK010000037.1, read as the reverse complement.
TTGTCAAGGATGGTAAATTCGTTAAAGTGGCCGGAATGGACGAATCCCCGGTCAATCGGGGGTCCCTCTGCGCCAAGGCCCATGCCGCCCCCCAATGGGTCTATTCTCCTGATCGGCTGACCCATCCATTACGTCGCATCGGAAAAAAAGGGGCAGGGAAATTTGAAAAGATAACCTGGGACCAGGCCATCCAACAAATCGCAGAGACCCTCGTCCAGCAGAAAAAAACCTATGGCGCTGAATCCCTTGCCATTTTGAGCCCGGCCAGACGCTCTTACAGTGAGTACATACAACGGTTTCTAGTGGCCCACGGCAGCCCCAACTACGGCCACAGCGGCATTTGTGCCATGCAGCGGGCCTTTGCTTTTTGCTACACCTTGGGGGACTATCCCCGTCCTGATTACCAGGAGTGTGAGTTGATCATTTACTGGGGACGTCAGCCAATTTATTCCGGCCCTGTGGCACGGCCTGCCAAATCTTTTCTGGCGGCTAAACAGCGTGGCGTAAAGATCGTCGCCATCAAGCCGTCGGTGGAGCCGGATGTGGGCATGGCAGATATCTGGGTGCCCCTGCGACCGGGAACCGACGCGGCCCTGGCACTGGCCATGCTGAATGTGGTTATCCGGGAAGATCTGCTGGATCATAAGTTTATAGATGAGTGGTGCAGTGGCTTTAAACGGCTTAAAGCCCATATCCAACAATATCCGCCTGAATGGGCAGAAAAGATCACCGGTGTTTCCGCCGAACAAATTGAAACAGTGGCAAGATTATATGCAACGACCCAACGGGCCACCATAGATCTGGGAAACGGGGTGGAGCATGCCCCTTCCGCCAACGATGCCATTCGGGCCGTGTCCATTCTCATGGCCATCACCGGTCATCTGGATCGTCCGGGCGGCAATCTGTTTGTCACCCCCCCAAAAAATGGCATAAAATCCATCACCCTGAAGGAACGGATCACCCAGGAGATGGTGGATAAACTGGTGGGACCGGAATTCCCAAAACAATTTCAGCCCTTTTATGAAGGTACCTCTTCGGCCTATTACCGGATTTTGGAAAGCGTGTTGACCCAAAAGCCCTATGCGGTTCGGGGCATTATTGCTCCGGGAACCCAGGCACTGGTAAGTACAAGGGGCTCCAGGAATGTGGTGGCGGCACTGGAGAAGCTTGATTTTTTTGTTGTGGCCGATGTGGCACGCACCGCAGATATGCCCTATGCCGACATCGTCATGCCCCTTGCCACCAGCTATGAGGTGGATCACTCATTTCAGATGGTACCCGGATGGCTCATGGCCACCAACCCAGTGATTTCACCCATACACTCCCCCAAGTCCATTTTTGATTTCTTTCTGGATTTAAGCGTGGCAATGGGATTGGGAGCTGATTTCTGGGACGGAAGCATGTCAAAAGCCATGGATGATCAGCTCAAGCCCCTGGGAGTGACCATGGACCAGTTGAGGCAAAAGAATACCGGGATGACGTTTTCCCCTGGACCCAAGGCCTATGAAAAATATCAGTCCGTGTTTAACCGTGTGAGCCTGCGTCTGAATGGGGCACCGTTTTTACCCCACGGCAAGGTGGAGATATTCAATACGGCCTTTGCCGAAGCTGGTTTCAATGGGCTGCCACAGTGGTGTGAACCTCCCGAGAGCATCACTGGAACACCGGAACTGTCAACAAACTACCCTTTGATACTGTCCGATTATCACACCTCAAAAAATTTTTCAGCCTCGTGGCAACGAAATCTGCCATATCTCAGGGAGATTCAACCCCATCCCATGCTGCACATCCATCCGGACACAGCCGTCGCTCGTCACATTAAAGATGGGGACTGGGTGAAGGTTAAATCTCCCCATGGCTGGATTAAAATAAAAGCCGAAATTTATCCGGGGATTCGACCGGATACCGTGATGCTGCTCCATGGCTGGTGGCAGGGGTGTAAGGAATTGGGGATGGATGACACCCCCATTCTGGATGGCGGCGCCAATGTCAACCTGATGTACAGCGTGGATGGGGACAAAGCCTATGATCCGCTTATCACCGCCATGACCAGCCAGACCCTGGTAGAGGTGACAAAAATTCAAAATGGGGTGGAGGGGCAATGCGCATGAACAACGAATACGTGATCTGGTTTAATCATGAGAAATGCACCCAATGTCATGGGTGTGAGGTGGCCTGTCGATCATGGCGGGGATTGGAAGGGCAGGGGCTTTTGTTTCGACGCGTCATCAACGTCTGGAGAGGGAACTATCCAGATGCTAAAAATCACTCGGTGTCACTTTCCTGCCTTCACTGTGTTGAGCCGGCGTGTGCTGCGGTGTGTCCGGTGGAAGCCATCACAAAACGTGAAAAAGATGGTGTGGTGGCGGTGGATGAAGCACTTTGCATCGGCTGTAAAACGTGTCTGGATGCCTGCCCCTATGGGGTGCCCTGTTTCGCATCGGATGGGGTGATGAAAAAGTGTGATCTTTGTCTGGATCAGGCTGTGGGGGAGTCCGGCCCGCCCTGCGTGGCCACTTGCCCTGGGGATGCGTTGAGCTTTCGGAAAGTTGATCCGAAGGAAAAGGAGGCCCATCTGTCGTATATTTTCGGCTTACTGGAATAACGGGGTTTGCTCCGCCGCTGCAGTTAAAAATTGTTTCGCGGCGGAGTTGATTACAAGATGGGCCACCCGTCATAATTGGCTGACCCCTCATCACCTTGTTGAAACTAAAACCGGTATTCAAGTTCAAAAAAGAGTCGGTCATTGTCACCTATATCTTGAAAGGCTACAGTGTCCCCTGATTGATAAAACACAACACCACCCTTTACCATGACATTGTCTCTTACATCATATTCCACCTGGTATCTTTCAAAGGCCCCGTCCTCTCCGGCTAACCCATATAAAGAGAGAAGCAGTGTCAGGTGAAGGGTGTCGTGCATGAAGTCCCGGTTTACCCGCAGGGCAGACTGAGAAAGATTTCTCATCTGGCCATCGGGGAGCGATTCCAAACGGGTGTCAAAATCAAATAAATGGCGATTGGCAAGCTCAATGGAGATGCTCGTTTCTGTAAAACCGCTGTATTCCATGGCCATGAGAAAATCAAATCGAGCGTAATCTTTATTCGGAACAGCATAAAAATTAAGACCATGCAACAAAGCCGCTTCGGTTTTAAAAAGCCAGTTGCCAAAGGCAATATCGCAACTTACGCCCCCCATTTTTATCCGGCTGTATCTGCGGACAAGACCACTTTTTTCTGTGGTCTCCACATGGGCCTGGTTATCAAACAGATACGCTGAGTAAATGGAGAGGTCCCAGCCACTGAAAACCCCATTTATGGCTGCTGCAAACTGTTGATTGGCAAGGCTTGTGGAGGGGTCATCTTCTGGTGGAGCCGATGCGCTCCCCGGATAAAATTCGCCGTTGTAAACAGGGATCTTGTTAAATCTGGGTTCATGGATCACCAGGGTGCTGATGTTCCAGTTCCCCGTGTAAAAATCCAACTTTGACATGGCCACGGGCAGTCGCAGATCACGGATGTCCAGCATACCCGGTTGGCGCATATCCAGGGGATTCAGAACATCTGTGATGCGAATATTATCTGATTTGCCCCACACCACAATCTGTCGCCCTGTCTTAAAATCAAGGTGATCGCCCAGGGCCGTCTGTATCCAGGCCTCGGTGATCTCCAGCTCCTGTTCATACTCATTCAGCATTTTATGGGTGTAGTCTGATCGGTCATTCAATGAATAGGCTGCATCATAAAATCCCCGGGTGCCGATCCTTGCCTGCCAGGTGTCAAAGCTGATATCCCCTATGAGCTCCCCCCGGGTTCTGAGCATGGACAGCCCCCGGTAATCAGGGGTGTTTTCCGGGGGAGATGTGTGGGCAACCCCCACCGCCGTCTGGAGGCTGATACTGCCCTGGAGTTCCAGCCAGCTGGGAAGCAACCGAGGGGAGATGTCCTCTTTTTCCTGCTGACCGGAGACGTCATCAAATCCCCCAAGGAGCTGATCCAGTTCTCCTGTCTCCTCAACAACGACACCTTCGTCATCAAATCCTGTGAGCAGATCTGCCATCTCATCCCCATGGCAAAGAGGTGCTCCCAGGCATGTCATCCAGGTTAAGAACAATAAAGTTATAATTCGCATGGTCACCTTGGGTGTCCGTCTTATATATATTTTTTTTTTTTTTTTTTATATATGAAAAGGCAGCCTCCAAGGCAACCTCAGCAGAGCCGCCCCCCGACGGGCAATAGGAACCGGACAATTGAGCTGTCTACAGTTCCGGTCCGGGCCCATTGCCCGTCGGGGGGCGGCGGCATAATACCATTTCCAATATTTGTTGTGTCCGTCAGGACATATGGGTTATAACCCTTTTTCCAACTGGCGAATGGAAAAATACGCTTCATCAAGGGGGGTATTAAACTTAACGTTACTCCATTTGAGAATGGTGCGATGGGTGGTCCGCTTGTTGACGGTGGTCTTCATCCAGCGCTCCGTGGCCACCCAGATGCCATCAATTTGTTCAATTTTCTTTGATTCCATATATTTGATTTTTTTACCCTCGTTTAACAGGTGGATGGCCCGGGCAACCATGAAGATATCCTGGCGCACAAAGAGGATGGACTTTTTATAGCCATAGCGATCTTCCACAGCCTTGGATGCGGGAAGGGCCTGGATGAGCCAGACCTTGTCACCGTCGATGGCATCTTCTTTTAAAAGCTTATAAGTCCACTCATCAAGCACCCGGTCTGTCATGTCAGCATAGGAAAAGTCCGATCCCATGAAGGAAGAGGATTTATCCGAGGTGGCAATGCGCTTGGTTTTGTGCAGGTCCGGCAGATAGAGCCACTGATCATCGTCCTTTTCTCCGGCATAATAATCAACGGTGAGAAATCCGGTATCCTTTACATCCGCAGGAGAGAGGAAAAATTGAAGTTTAAGGGTATCCACCCCCTTGTCCTTGGTGAATATTTTCATTTCCCGCCGGCGCTCATGGTTATTTTTATCAATGAGGATCATATCCACATCGGCGGTCATGTTGTCTCCGTCGTCCCTGGCATCCACCTTTTCCATGATGGTACGTGCCGAATCTTTGGCCATGGTCGGGGAGGGGAGAACAGCAAGAAGTGTCCCCACCAGGATCAATGCCATGGTGTACCTCATTAGAGATGGAAAATACCCCGGCACATCTTGCCTGGAAGTGTTGGAAAAAGATGGTATCTTTGAAAATGGAAATATCGATTTCATGGTCATGGGATCTCCTTTGAATTTTGGGCTTTTGCCTGACCCAGCCGAGCTGGATAAGTACCTTCTCGAAGTAATTGCTTGCCAACAAAACGAAGATATTATTTCGATGGTGCTGATATCGACGTTTTCATGGAATTTTTTTCCCGGATTACCAGGGTCATGAGGGCTGGGGACAAAAACATATCCCCGGCCAGGGCCAGAAGAATGGCCAACCCCGTCATTGCCCCAAAGAAAAAGACATTATTCATGGAGGCAAACATAAAGATGAAAAAGCCCGCAGAAAGTACGATACTGGTGGTGATCATGGCCCGTCCGGCCGTGTGCATGGTATGCGTCACTGCGTCTTTTACGCTGCCTGTTTTATTGAAATATTGCTTGAAATGGTACATGAAATGCACCGTGTCATCCACAGCCAGGCCCATGGCAATGGAGGCAATGAGCATGGTGAACATATCAAGGGGGATGTTAAACCAGCCCATGATACCAAGCACCACCAGAATGGGCCCCAGATTGGGGATCATGCTGATCAAGCCCAATCGCAGTTCCCCGATGAGCAATATCATCATCACGGTGATCACCCCCATGGCAATGAGGTAACTCTGGGCTGCGGCATGGATGGCCGCATGGAGTATCCGCCCGAAAAGGGCCATGATGCCCGTGATTTGAACGGACATGGGCACGCCCCCATCGAGCTGACGATCCTTGAAAACAGCGTTGAATTGATGGGTCATATCTTCCATAAAGGGCACATAGGCAAGGGCATCCCGCCAGGGAACCTTTAAGGTGATCCGGGTCAGGCGAAACTGTGAATCCACCACATCTTCCAGGTCGTCGGAACCGGAATTCTCAAACAGCAGGAACTCCTGGGGAATCAGTTTTCCGTTGTCTGGGATTTTATAGAAAGCAGGATCATTGCCATGCAGGGCCTGGTGGATCTCTTTTAATATGGTGGTCACCGACATCACCTTGCCCACAAACAGCCCATTGACGTCATACTGCTCAAGTTCTCCTGCCAGTTTGTCCAGATCTTTTAAAAATTGTTGATCATACACCCCATTTTCTTTGCCCGTGTCCACAACGACTTCTAAAACCACGCTGCCCTTGAGGTTTGCATCAATCAGCTCGGTGTCCTTTCGAACATCCAGCTCCGCTGGCAGCCACTTTAAAAGGTTATGGGAAAACCGCAGCTGCGCAACCCCGGACACACCGGCAAGGATAAGGATGACGGTGACGGTAAGAATGAATTTACTTCGTTTCATGGACGTTACGATGATCCAGTCAATCAGTCGATCCATCCTGGAGGGCTGGCTGTGATGTGTCTCTTTTTTCTCTTTCAGGGGTATCAGTGACAGGAGCGCCGGCATCAGCATCAGGGTATAGCCCAGGGAATAAAGTACCCCCAGGGCTGAAAAAATACCCAGATCACCAATGGGCGCCACCTCGGCTGTACTGAATGAAGCAAGACCCGCAGCCGTGGTCAGGGACGTCATGACAATGGCAAGACCCGAATGAGCATAGCTTTCCATGATGGCCGATTTTTTGTCTTTGCCGCTTCTCAGTTCCTGAAAAACAAGGGAGAGGACATGGACGCTGGCCCCCACCCCCACTGCAAGTAAAAAAGAGGGGAGAATAATGGTGGGGGTTTTAAATTCAATGGAAAAAAGGGCCATGGTGCCCAGGGTGGAGATAAGGGAAAAGGCCACCACCACAAGGGGTAACACCACCCCACTTAATCGTCTAAACATTAAAAAGAGACACAGGGAGATGACAAGGACTGCAAGGCGGAGAAATTGTTTCATGTCCTTCATCATGAATTGTTTTACGACGTGGGTTACCACCGGCGTTCCTGCCAGGTGAATATCAAAATCCTCGTCGTTAAAGCGCTGGATAAGTTCTCTTGTCTGGGTGACCATCTCTCCGTTTTCTTTGTCGGTGATATATTTTGGGGGGGCCGTGTCAGCATCTCCTGCATCGGGCTCATCAAACCCTGACAACAGATCCATTTCATTGCCAGTGTCACTGTAAACAAGGCTTTCCACCACCATGGAAGTGAAGGTACCATCCACGGAGATGAGTTGGTTACGGTATAAGGGGTTTTCCATGACCCTTTTTCTCAACGCCATGAAAGCCTTGGCATCTTCCGGGAATTTTGCCAGCAGGTCGTCCACCAGAAGGGTATCTTTCTCTCCCCGGGTATTTCTGGCATTGACCATGGAGGTAATCTCCTTAACGTGGGGGATCTCTTGTTCCACAGCCTCGTGCAATGCCTTGAGCCGGGTGAGAAAGCCGTCTGAAAAGATCTCTTTGCTATGAATGACAATGGCCATCATATCGTCCCGGCCAAACTGATCCCGGAAGTCATTGTAGATCTCCAGGATGGGATCATTCTCTCGCAAAAGTCCCTCATTGGAGGTATTAATGGTTAAAAATCGTATCTGGGAGCCCAGCATCGCTGTGAAAACAATTATCACAATTACCACTGGCAGTCGGAATCGAATTACCAACTCTGCCATGCGGTTAAAAAAACGCTCCGAGGTTTTTCCGGAAGGACTCATCTTTTCTCCTGGTTATTTTTGATTTTACTTTGTTATATAACGGGAATGTCCTGTCAGACACAACAAATTTAGGGTCGTAGACGCGGAGCTAAATGGTATTATACCGCCGCCCCCCCGACGGGCAATGGGCCCGGACCGGAACTGTAGACAGCTCAATTGTCCGGTTCCTATTGCCCATCGGGGGGACGGCTCTGCTGAGGTTGCCTTGGAGGCTGCCTTTTCATATAAAAAAATTAAGGCGTATATTGGTTTCCAAGGGGTTTTGTAATAGCTACGGAGTCCTGTGGCTTGATTGAACATGGGCTTGGTCAAACCCATTTATTCCATTGAGGAAAATGGTTGCAATGAGATCTGGATATTCAGCAAAAAAGGCATCTCCATACCCCGGTGGTTGAACTTTATCCAGAATGGGTGCAAAGAGAAAACGTGATGTCATCATGCTGATGAGAAGTGGACCAATGGCTGCAGGAGAGATTTTTTTGCCGCTTCTGACAGCCAGAGGCTTGCAGATACCCTGCTCTATGATGGCCATGGCTTTTTTTCCCCATTGGGATTTGTGCTGGGTGATATCCGGATCATCATGGGGCAATTCCGCCAGGGTGACGATCATATACTCCCGGTTGCTGGAAATATACTCCACGGCCCGGTGGATAAATGTTCGGATCTTTTCCTCAAAGGGGACGTCCCGACACAGCTCTTGTTCCAGGATCTCCAGATAACCGGAGAAAAAGGTATCTAGAATGACCATGAGCAGCTTTTTTTTACCGCCGAAAAAATAATTGACCATGGCCAGGTTTACCTCTGCCTTTTCGGCCAACTCCCGCAATCCAATGCTGGCGTATCCTCTTTTGGCAAATAGAACCACTGCTGTTTTTATTATACGGTCCCGGGATTCAGGTGCGTTTTTTTTTCCCATTGTGTCTCCGATAGTGTTAGTTAAACATCTGTTTGATTTTTGCACTATGGAATGGTGTTGTCAATGGATTATTTAAACGTTTGTTTAGTTTAATCGTTGATGCTTGCAAAGCTGACTTTTCACCATGATGGTACGTAGGACAAGCATTGGCAATGTGGTGTAGATAACGAATTTTATCAGGGGGTTGCAGCGATTAAATCAAACGACGCAAGCATCATTTTTTGTGCCATAGCCATTATTATTGGGGGGATATTGTGTTGTTTTGCCGGTATTAATTCTGAAAATTGTGGTAAAAAAGGGGAATTTTTGATTTTTTTATTTATCTTGATATTTCATCTCTGACGGATCAATCTCCGGCGGGCTTTTGGTTTTCTTGATGGTCCTTTAACCGTCAGGCGCAATCCGCATCCGTAAAGGAGTTTTAGAATCAGGTTATAGGGATAGCTGAGTTTTCCGATAATAAGATCAACTTCGGGACGGGAAAGTACAACCGGGATATAAGGTTTTTTTTCGCCTTGACAACACCCTCAACTTTATCAAATTCTTTACCCAGAACATGTCTAAAAAAAATAATGCATTAAAAGCCTGATTTGTGATGGGGCAGATATCTTTGATTCAACAGCCAGAAAGGTTAGGGTTATGACTGTACTTGTGACAAAAATCAAGATAAAACCGCAACCATTTTCGGTAAACACCATGGTACTTTATTGAAATTCCTTCCACATTTAGCTGTGAATCATATTGTAGTAAAAGTTGTTGTGGTATTATTTGCATTATGATATCCAATTTTAGATACCATCCGAATTTGAGTGATATCAGACTGTAAATATAAAATGTAATTAAAAGTGTGTCAAATCACTTGTTCTGAATGATATCCGATAATGTGGATATCACAACTATGCGGAAACCGGTTAACTACTTGTTCAGTGCGCCTGCGGCGCACTGAATGCCGAGTTGAGTATGGGTTTGACGCGCGCCGCAGCACACTGAACAACGAGTTGGAGCAGCCAACCCAAGTGGGTCGCTCCTCAACTCGGCATTAACTTCTAAAGACACAACTGAAGAGTTATTTAATGAAATCCATGATTGATAAAGCAGAGTTTATAGCTACTCTTAATAGCTGGGGTGCAAGTATTGTTCGTGTGGCTGATACGTCAAGACTATTAGGTATTGAAACGGAACCGAAAGATCTCTTGGACGATTATCCTAGAGCTGTGAGTATTGCAATACGTCTTTCTAATTCGGTAATGGATAAGATTGAAGGACAACCAACACCTTTGTATTCGTCACACTATAGCCGAGTAAATGCATTGCTCGACGACATTGCAATAAGAACCACTAATCTAATCCAGATGAGTGGTCACCAGGCAGTACCTATCCCAGCAAGCCAGGTACTTGATTGGGAAAATTGTACTTCGTATATATCGCACAAAGCAGTTGCCATTGCGGCTGGTGTCGGTTGGCAGGGCAAAAGTCTTTTGGTAGTAAATCCTGACTTTGGTCCCAGGATTCGGTTAACAACAATTCTTACCAATGCCGATCTTGATCCTGATCCACCAATTAAAAACAGATGTGGTAAATGCTCTCAATGCAAAGATCATTGTCCGGCTGGAGCTATCATTGGTATAAATACCGACAGCCACTATTCCTCCCGGTCAGAGGCAATATATCTGGAAAAATGTGTTTATCAAGTAAGAGAAGTATTTAGTGAGCTACCCCACGTTACATCCGGTATCTGCGGTGTATGTATTAAAGTCTGTCCATGGGGAATAAAAAAAGAAAAAGCGGAACGATAAATGAAGTTAACCACCGCATTCACGCGGACCTCGCAAACAGCGCGAGTCCGGTGATGCGGACTGTTATGGAAATAAATTTAAGAAAATAATGAAGTCCTTAAATTAACGGCATATAACCATTGAAAGTAAAAAATAGCGCAATCATATACACTGCTTACGATTATCAAACCCTTCATGGGGTTTATTTTCTCTCTGTTTGGTTAAATAGTCCAACAGAATTTGAACGAATGTGTTTCGAAGCTGACGAGGAGGCGAACGAAGCGCCAAAAGGGATTGATGACATAGTTTGTCAACGGTCAGATGGGAAAACAGATTTCATACAAGTTAAATTTACGCCGTCTCCAGATAAAGAAGAAAATCATCTTACTTGGGATTGGCTGTTAACCCGGCCGGGTAAAACTGAACGTTCTAGATCTATATTGAAAAAGCTCAGTGATGCAATTTCATCCGTTTCTCCTGACAAATTGGGTAAAGTTGTTCTGTTAACAAATAAACTTCCCGATCGTGTAATGGAAAACAATATTAAAGGAACTAAGATTGATATTTCAAAAATTGAGTCAACGACTAAACAAGAAATATTAAATCAACTTGGAAGTGAAGACATAGCGATCTCTCTTTTTTCAACGGTTGAAATACAGCATAGTGAAGGTGATTATCATACATTAGACCGTATTGTTAGATCCGAATTATACAAGCATTCCGATAATGCGGGTATTGATCGCCTTTTAAATCGTTCTAGAGAATGGGCAATGTTTAAAAACTATCCCCCTGATGATGGATGGATATACTTACATCATGTAAGGGAAATTCTATCAATTAAACGCCCTGAGCCTATACCAGAAATCTTTACGATACCACCTGAATATTGTTTGCCGGACAATAGATTCCATGAGGATTTGGCTGGTCAAATATGTTCATCTAAAGGGGAAATTATTACGCTCACGGGAAAACCTGGTTTAGGAAAAAGCACTTATTTAAGTTATTTGTGTAAAGAATTAGAAAAAAAGAATATCCCTTTAATCCGTCATCATTACTTTTTATCTTTGGGAGACACGACTGAAGATAGATTGAGCCCTAGAGTCGTTGCGGAGTCATTTTTACATCAGATCAAAAGTGTTCATCAGAAAGCAAATGCAGACACTTCAAGACCAGAAAATTTAAGGATGGCTATTACGAAGTGTGCGGAATTCTACAAAAAAAAGAACTGCCCCTTTGTCATTTTGATTGATGGCCTTGATCATGTTTGGAGAGATAACGCCCGAAACAAGAAACCATTAGACGAAATTTTCAGACAATTGCTTCCAGTTGTTGACAACATGGTTCTCCTCGTAGGGACCCAGCCAGTTGATAGTGATCTTCTGCCAGATCTCTTGCTCAATTATTTGCCTAAAGAAGAATGGACTTGGCTACCTTCAATGACCGGAAATTCAATATATGAGTTTTTGAAGTACCAGTCAGATTCTGGACGAATTCAGTTAAATTGTCATGAAGATCATATCGAAGAAGAGATTCAGTCAGCCGCAGAAAAATTACATGAGCTTACCCAAGGATATCCTCTCCATGTAATATATTCTTATGAATATCTTATTCAGAATGGCAAACCACTTTCAAGCTGGGAAATTGAAAAATTGCCTCCTTGTTCAGACCAGAATATTGAGACTTACTATAATAATCTATGGAGAAACCTAACTTATCGACAAAAAGATGTGTTACATCTATGCAGCGATTTCCAGTTTGCATGGCCCCGCCACTCAATAGGTTTAGTTCTTAAAGATCCTGTCGATCAGCAACCTAGTGTTGATGCAGTTTCTCACATGCTATTTGAGGGAATCTCTGGTGTCAGACCATTTCATGAGAGCTTAGTGGTTTTTATTAAAAATCAACCTGATCATCAAACTCAGATAGAAGCTCTTTTGCCTCAAGTTTGTGAGTGGTTGGACTCTGACGCTCCGAAACATTTGAAAGATGCATGGTTATGGTCTAGTATCGCAAGATTAAGAGATTCTACTCCTCTCAGGCAAGGTTTAACCCGAGACTGGTTACTGGATCGTCTTATTGAAGGCTTCCCTGTCAAAACTTGCATCCGTTTGTTATCTGAGGCAGAAATATATGCATTTGATGAATTGAATTTCGCTGAAGCATATAAACACAGGGCACTAAAAACTAGACTGTTTAACGGGCCAGAGTTTCAGATATGGGATGCGCCAAATCTGGAAATTTTTTCATTCGCGTTGGCGTCTGAATTGGCAATATCTCAGGAAATTTCACTACAAAATGAATATTCGCCAACTAAACTGGCTATTCTTGCGATTTCGTTGTGGCAAAGAGGTGATAATGATAGTGCCACGAAGATGGCAGAAATGGCTATAGATCGATACAGAACGAAAAACAAGCTAATAAATAACAGAAACAGACAAGACGAAGAAACAGAAGCTACATTGATCATAAAAGCTGGAACTTTAACTGATGTACTCAATTATGATGCGATATTTGAAAAAGACAACTTTTCCAATTGGCCCGATGCGTATATAAATGCTTTCAAAGATGCCTGCATTATGAAAAAGGACATAGCTTTATTATGCAGAGCACGTAAAAATTTAAACTTAGAAGCCTTTCACCATGCTGTAAAAATAGAGTTGTCTGCAATCAGGGCGAGCATAGTCGAAGAAGCAGATATCACTGCACGATCCGAGTATAATTTATTTACCTCTCAAAAACTCTCTGCATTTTTAGACATACTTTCTCAGAAACGTTTTTCTGATATTCATACCTATTATCCGGAATCCCTTGATTCTCCTTCTATTGATATTGGTGAGTCGAGTTCTTACCATCAATGGTTTTTTTCTTCACTTATCACAAGGCTGCAAGCCGAGGGTGATTTCTCATGGTTACCGGTACAAGCTAAAACGCAAAGAGCCAATGTTTCAATTCACTACAATTTGCTCAATGAGCTTTCTGATATTGTTGCACAAAAACTTATAACAGATGGTGAATTGAAGTTCGATCAGGTGTGTACTTTGCTGCCAAAAGATTCACTATTGGATGAAAAAAATTGGGAATCCCGAAGGGCAGACATTTTATTTAAAAGGGAATGGATTGAAATTGCATCTGACTGTCATTTGCTTACGAATAGAGCACCCATTTCTCTATCTTCTTTGAATAACGTTCTTGATTATGAAATCTTCAGAATTGATTGGCTAAGGTTGTGGTACAAAGAGATCGGGCTTAAACTTTTATCTGATGAAGCGGCAAAACGCATTTTTGAACTGGAATTAAAAAAACAGTCAACTGAATTAGAAGAAACAATTGAATATTCTAACGGTAACCTCGAACTGGCAGAAATAGCTTATAGGCACGGTGACAGTTCCTCATTCTCAAAGCATCTTAGACTATCTTGGGATTTTGTACTTGGTTATGGTCACCATAAAGACTCGACAATTATAAATGTCATAGAAGCAATTGAATACTTGTCTTCAGCCTTGCCAGATGATGCTTTAAATCTTCTCGAGCGGATTTCTCCAATTGTGTTCAATATTTCCGAATTCACTGACGGAGACGAAACTTCATATTCGAAGCATTTGGTATCGTCATTGTTAGCTGCCATAAACCCCCAGACAGCAGCATCTATATATGATCAACAGCTTAAGGATGGCGAATGGTATTATTCAGAAGAAACATTATCCGCTTTAGTTAAAAATTGTGACTTTTCATCCCCTATTGTAAAACAGCTTTTTCTCACTGGTCTTCATTCAAGTTGTTATCAGGATCTCCAAAAATTGATTGACGATGGGAATCAGAATGCCATTGATATTGCGAGAGAAGTTGAAAATTTACTTGGTACAGAAGTGGCGTATGAATCGGAGGATAAGAAATCTTCTAACACCGAACTTGAAAAAATAAAAATAAACCCCAATGATTATCCTCCAGAAAGCCTAAATGATCTGATCGAAGCTCTAAAAGGAAAATACAATACAAGTGATTTCTGGAATGTCTGGTACGACCACTGGGCAAAGCAAGGTAAGGAAGCCGAACTAATTGAAAACCTACTCCCAATAATTTCAGACAGCACTAACTCTATTGATAATACAAAATATTTACTTGATAGATTATTCATAAGTCAAAAAAAACTAAATGGAAAAACCAAAGCTTTTGCATTATTAGTTCAAGCTCAGAAAGCAATGAATGGCTGGTCTGATTGGTATGAAAGAACCCAAAATACCATTAATAGACTCAAAATTCTCGCAGAAATTTATCCAAAGCGTATCGATGAATTTATTAGATTAACAACAGAGCAGCATGATACTTGGAATGATAAGTTTGGAAAGCTGATTATCCCAAATGACAAACTTGTCTTCCTATTAGTCGCAAGTGCCCGGACTGATGAAGCTATTGACCTTGTTAATTCCATGGTTGATAGTTTAGAGGAAAGCATAAGAAATTTATCACTACGTAAGCCCAAGTGGGACTGGAGATGTGACGATACCATTGAAGATGCTTTAACAAAAACGTTAGTGTCCCGCCTAAAGCTACCAATTCCCGCTATTAAGTTATGGGTTATAGAACAAGCATCAATTTTGTTAGTTAATTCCCATCCCCAAATTGAGAATTTGATTTTAGATGACCTATCTAAAAGATTACAAGAATCAGAATGCATAGAAGTACTTAGCCTATTCTTAATTGCCAAGTACAAAGGTTATGTAGCGCCTGTTACATTGGGTAATTTCATAAAAGCAAGATCCATATTGTCTGATATGATTTTGAAAGAAGTTAATCCTGATATAATAAATTTTGGTGAATATGCCCTTGAGGTATCGCCAATACCTATAATTCCACCTGGGAATAATCAATTTGACCATTTTTCGGGAACTCATTTTCCTCTTTTATACGACTCCAGACTAAGTCGCGAGGAGAAAAGATGTTCCATACCCTTCACAGCTTATTTTAGATCTGAGTGGAGTCGCATCTTCGACTACTGTCCCCCTTCAGGAACTGATATTCAGTATTTCATTAATACCGATAGAACTAAAAACACAGGCCAGTTTTATACAACAGCAAGTCATAGAGCCAGATCTGCATTCTTAAGAACCATTGAGATTGCCAGACGATTTTTTGGTATGCCTGACGGATATGCAGAAGGCTTATCTACGCCTGCTTTACCAATAGAGCCCGTTTATGTAGGGGTGATTCCTAAAAGACCTGACTGGGTTTTAAAATGGGCCAATGAGATTGAACTCACCCCAAAGAATATATCGGAATACATAAAAAAATGTATTCGTGGGTATAATTCAAAAAATGAATTACTCGATTTAGCAGCTTTTTCTTTTCCGATTAGGATTGATGGAAATAACTGGATTGACATAACCGTATCAAAAATAATAACGAATCAGGCAGTTACATCAGAGTATAGTCTTAAAGACCGTTCGCTTGTTGTATGTATAGGCAGGGAATTGGAAACCCATTTGACATATGAATATGCAGGTAATGGAGGAAACCTGGATGAGGCCCCAATACAACTAACAGCGACCTCTTATCCTTTGCTTCGATATGGCCATTGGCATTCTGATTTTGAGTCTCGTGGTGTTTACGTGCCAGTTTGTGCTGTTGAAGGCAGGGGCGTTAACGCCAGGTTTGCAAATAATGTCATCGAATTTGAAGTTGATGACGTAAAGATAGGTTATGCTTCTTACTGGAACAACTATTGGCGACCTTCACATCCTAAGGAATTATCTTCTCTTTGCGGAACATACACAGTTTTACGTTCGGAGGAGTATTTTAAACGGATACAACCTATATCGGACGAGACCAAGTATTTCTATGCATGTAATGTTAAAATTTTGAAAGCTGAGGACACTTTCAGAGAATTCGAAACTCAGGACATTAATTTTACAATACCTGTTTTTAATTAATCTAACAAAAAGTGAAAGGTTACATACGTTTGACCGTTTCTAAAATTTATTCCAACAACGAAAATGCTGACGGATGAACCGCAGATTTTCATGGTTAGCGAGTTGAAACCATTCTACTCAATACAAAAGCGAACCCAATACCTCTGCCGGAGAAATATTAATGAAGTCGGACCCCATCAAACTGGAAGTACACCAAGCCAACTGCTTCTACAACTATACCGCAGGTCTTGAGACTACTGATGTGGATCTAGTTAAAACGGCTGCAAATCTTCTTAAATCCGGCATAGCCCGCACCGTTTGCTTTTCAGACTTGAAGTGTATCTATCTTGACACGACAGGGGATATTCAGTTCGAATGGCTACACCCTAAAGGACGGGAATGGGATTCCAATTGGACGGTGAGGTTTAGTGAGAACTTACCAACCCAGACAGCGGAAGAACTCATATTCTGCTTGGAGCTTTCATTTCATGAAAAACGAATAGAGAGTAGAGAAGCAAGGTTAATCCCGCCCTACCTCCGGGCTGCGCTACCTCCACTGGTTTTGGAGAGAGGTAGTTATACCTTGCCCGTTCATCCTTGGCTCAAAATCTATTCAGACGGAATCTTGACCATTGGCTTCCAACTTGACACCACCTGGGAAAATCTTGATGAGACCGACTTCATTGACGATTTTGTCAACCTTTTTCAGCAGTATTTTGAACGCGTATGGGTCCAGGAGGATCTTCAACGGATGGATGCTCAACAAATACTGCCTGATGCATTTGGCGATACGTTCTCTGTCGCTGGCCAAGAGGTTAGTGGTAGAACATTTAGCAAGCTACTAAAGAAAATGCGTCGAACGAGTCGGAAAGTACTCGACGAATCCCTCGAAAAGGGCGGGCAAACATTTGAGATTGGTGGGGAACCTTGGGTGCTACATCAAATTGCCGGCTCAGAAGACCAGGTGGATTGGGAGGCGACTATTGACCTCTGTCGGTCAATCTACGTTGGTGCCATCACAAGTCTCATCGTATCAAAAGCGACACAGATCAACAAGAGACTCCGGCAAGTACAGCTATGGGAAGGTCGCCCTTCGATTTCCTTGATGCGCTTTCGCGATCAGCCAAGTACTAAGGATGAGCTGTCAGCAAGATTTAGTCCGTCGATATCACGCATCTTGATGCGATCTTCTGCCATAGAAAACCCTCCGGCTTTGCCACCCGATTTACGTCCATTCGGAGACTACTGTTTCCACGGTAATCGTGCTCTCCTTCTTTGGACATGGCTTCGGTCTGTTGATTCGCCAGACGACGCATGGAGTGACGCTAACACCAGAATGCATCTCTTGGAGAATCAAGCAAGGGCAGAGCATTTTGAGTATCATAATCTACGAATTGCTCGAGCCTGCGCAACCGCGAGTTCTCCTCTCTCAGATGAGCACCTGATTGACGCTTACGAAGTCCTTACAACTGCTGAGTCCTCAGTTCATCATTCTAGCCAAGCTGGAGAAATCACAGATGCTTTAGATTACTTGATAGAAGCTACCGGAACTATGGGGCTTGTCGAATCAGGTAAGGAACATGCACGTTGGCACCTGGACGAACGCCGATATCGAGTGGAGAAGAGGCGGTCCAGCGTGGATCGATGGTTGATGATCGTGTTTGGTTTCGTAGGTGCAGCTAGCATGGCAGACCTTGTAATTCAGCCATTAATGAAAGCCTCATATTCAAAACTGGATTCTAAATGGGTGGGGCTGCTCTCATTTGCATTTGCCGTCATAGTAGTTTCTCTACCAGCAGCGTTCATCGGGATTTTAAATAGATTGCGAAGAAAATGAAAGCTAAAAAAACAAGAACTCG
>NZ_BAAHYK010000036.1:0-67191 GCF_054657595.1 Desulfocicer niacini | reverse complement strand
TACCACGGATAATTTCGGGGATTTCTGGTTTCGGAAACTTGCCGATGATCGTAAATTTACCCTGACCATTGACAAGGACGGAAAACAAAAAATTGTGGACGGTATTGTCACTGATAAGGATTTAAGTCTCGGGGATATCCCCATGACGATGTAAGAAAAGAAATAAGGCGTTTTCACAACCGTTCGGGAAATGCGATATTTCTCTCGAACGGTTGTAAAATTTAATGGGAAAAACAAAGAATATCTTCTAATCCAGATCTCCGGCGCAGTCAATGATATATTCCGCCATCTGTTTTTTGTTTTTGGGAAGATTTTCTTCGCTTTCAATGGCCGCCTTGAGCTGGTCTTTCAAGTTACCGACTTTCTCGCGATTTTTCCATTTTGCCCCAAAAATACGGCCAGCTTCAAATTCAATCTGTTTGGCTGTCATTCTTTTCATCTGATCCTCCTTTGACGATTATATGTTCCTGGATGATTATATATGCCATCGCTGCACACCTTGCGTGTGACGATCATGGACAACCTATTACATGTAATAATTCATTTATTCAATGAAATAACAAGTTTTCCACTGTAATGTCAAGGAGATTGTTAATTAAAGGAAAAAGTGCAATAATGCACCCCAGCATCCCCTCCACGAAAGTTTAAAAAGGAGATATCCCGATATGAGAATTATGGTTTATTGTAAAAACGTCAAAACGATATCAAAGGCCCTTGACATTGCAGTGGAACATGCCAAAGCCTTTAATGCTTCCGTGGATCTGGTAAGCGTCTTCGAGGACAGACCAGACCTTCCCGGCGAAGTTATCGAAAAAAACACCGAAGAATTGAAAAAAATTGCCACGGAAATGTTCACCAATGAAGGCATCCGCTGCATTTCCCAAGTGCTCGTCAGCACTCTTTCCATTGGCGAAGCAGTGGTTCAGTATGCCGAAAAAAATGGAATCACTGAAATCATCATGGCACTTAGAAAACGTTCAAAAGTGGGAAAACTCTTCTTTGGCTCCAATACCCAGTACATTATACTGGAAGCGCCGTGCAGGGTTATCACCACAAAGGAATAGCCACGAAGGCATTCTCCAATTTTAGGATTACAACCTTAGCTATTTGCTTTTTTTAGAGGAAATTGGTCACAATATGGGCCACCTGTCGCAGCTGACAGGCCAATGGGTCAGGTTATCATACTTTTGGCAACCACCTATTTCTCAACCTGAATAGGCCCATGTTATGACCAATCTTTGTGTATCAGATGTGTTCCTCCCCCTGAATAAACTCATTTTCCTTCAAAAAATTAATAATACCGGCAACCTGGGATTCGGTGCTGCCGGTCAATATCTCACCTTTTTTCTCAACATTACTTCCGGATAACAATTGAAGCACACGGTCATAAGCCCCCAGAGAACTGTCCGGAGCTGGAATCATGCGAGGTCTTGGGCGCGGTTGAAAAAATTTTAGGCAGGTCATCTTTGCAGAAAATGTTGTTTTGTCGATATCGGGTATCCGGATCTTATATGCATTGGCAAGCTTTCTTGCTTCAACGGTGGGCAATGGAAGCTGTGCGCCTGCATCCACGCTGAAAACAGCAGGCAGGCCGCAGGCTATTTCCTCCCGGGCGCCCCGTCCCGCACTTCTTTGTACCTCAACCCTGCTACCTGCCTGGCTTAAGGTGAGATCGGTGATGGCCGATACAAAGGGCAGATCAAGCTGTTGGGCCACCAGGGCACCAACCTGTCCGTTTGCCCTGTCCATGGATTCTTTGCCGCAGAGAATGAGATCCGCCCCAAGGGATGTCGCAATCTTTGCTATTAAATCCGCCTTCACCCTGGGTTCCGGCTGGGCAAGGGACTCAGAATCTTTATGGTCGTTAAAATCCGCCTGATAAAGATGATCCGCTCCGGTGGCCAGACAACGTCTAAGCTCGACCTCGGCAATCATATCTCCAAGGGTCAAAAGAGAAACTTCTGTGTTAGCGTCCGTCTCTTTCAGGCGCAAAGCAAGTGCTATGGCCGCCTCGTCACAGGGATTAATCCGAAAGATGGAATCTTCGGGATTGATGTATGTTGTATCGGGATTTTGCCCGGTTCTGGTATAGGTATGTCTGATCTGTTTTACACAAACGATGATTTTCATTTTCCCCCCATGGTTGAATTGGGTATTTTATCCGGTGCGGCAGAATTCATATTTTTAAATGGCCCTACTGGATAAGGATCATTTAATTGCTTCGGCCACCATATCTATAATATCGGCTACTTTCGGGATATCTTCCCTCCCAAGTGATTTGACCCCGTCATCGACCATGACCAGGCAATAGGGACAGGAAGTAGCAATGATATCCACATCTGCGTCCGCAACCTCTTGGGCCCGGATCAGGTTGATATTCTCTCCGGTGTTCTCATGGAGCCACATCCTGCCACCGCCCCCCCCGCAGCAAAAACCGCTTTCACGGTTACGTCCAAGCTCGGAAAGCTGTGTTCCGGGAATCGCTTTGCAAATATCTCTGGGTGGTTCATACACATCATTATATCGCCCAAGGTAACAGGCATCATGAACAGCCATTTTAGAAGCAATGGGATATTTTAATGTAATTCTTTTGTCCTTTATGAGCTCCATCACAAGCTGGGTGGCATGAACCACCGGAATATCACACCCCAATTCCGGATATTCGTTTTTCAAGGTATTGAGGCAATGGGGGCACAGGGTGACAATCTTTTTCACCTGATGCTGCTTAAGTCGTTGAATATTCTGCATGGCCAGCTTCCGGAACAGAACCTCATCTCCCAGTCTTCTTGCGGGATCTCCGCAGCAGAGCTCTTCTTCTGCCAATATATTGAAACGGATATCGGCGGCTTTCAAAATCTTAACCATGGCCAGGGCGGTTTCTCTATTTCGGGGATGAAAGGCACCGGAACAACCCACCCAGAACAGTACATCTGCATGATCGTCCTCCTTTGCCTTTGTAACACCCCTGTTCATGGCCCAGTCCCCTCGATGGGCCACCCCTTTCCCCTGGATGTCACCATACAGTTCAAGGTCACGAATCATGGGACGTGCCTCCATGGGCATATCCCCCTTGCCCATCACCTGATACCGCCGCATATCCACAATTTTATCCATGGGTTCAACAAAGACTGGGCAATGTTCCACACATCCCATGCAGGTGGTACATGCCCAGATTTCATCTCTGGTAATAACCTCTTCAAGAAGAGACCGGGAGGATTTACCGGAAAAAAAGCCCTTATATACAGCCCCATGTTCGGCCTGTTCAAGAATTTTGCGGATCACCTTTTTGGGAGACAGGGGCTTACCTGAAAGAAAAGCCGGACAATTCTCTTCGCACCTGCCGCAGGAGACGCAGGCTTCTGTTTCAAGTAATTGTTTCCATGAAAAATCTGCTACGGTTTTTGCCCCGATCTCACCATTGTCCGGTGCAATATTTCTAAGTGCGGCCTTGGGGCCCTGTTTTTTATAAAAAACATTCAGGGGAGACACCACCAGATGGCGCATAAAGGTAAACGGAATGGATGCCATAAAAACAAGTACTGCAAAGAAATGAAGGCGGATCATGATCTGCATGAACAAGGGAGAAGGCAGCGTACCAATGGAAAGTAGCCAGCCCACGGGGGATGCCCATGCCGTGCTGTTTCCGGTAATACTTAACCGTGCTGACTCGGCCAGGAAACCCGATATCAAAATAACCACCAGAACGGCCATGGGAAAAATTGTTCTTTTGGGATCTTCTGTGTCCAACGTCCCAACATCCTCTTTGTTTTGACCCTGGGAATGCGCCTTTGCCCGGATTCGGCATTTTAACAGGTATATGGTACCAATGAGCATGACAACACCTGCTGCATCCTGTAAAAAAGAGAGCAAACGTGCCAGAATGCCGGGTATGGAAAATCCGAACTGAACCAGCATAATGATGAACATGGGCAGAACAAATCCCCAAAATACCGCCACATGGGCTGCGCCCACCAAGGGACGTTTGAGGATATCTTTGTGTTTTAGAACGCTGTTCTTTACCATAGCCCAATCACCTGGGAACGGCTGACCTTCCTTTTTCTTCCACCACAAAGCCCAGCGTCGGGAAAAGCCCATTACCAGGGCAATGAAAGCAACAGCAATAAATAAAATATCAAATGAAGTTATTATGGATTTCAATGCTATCTCTTCCCTTTATTATTGATTTTACGCATAGTCCTGTCCAGTACAGGGGTTACTTGTCTCATTACGGCAACCAGCAAAAACAGGGCAACGCAGATGTACAAAAAAACAACCGGCAGTGCCTTGTTGCGTTGATCCGGGTGCATTTTGCCCCACAGGGCATTTTTGAGACCGGGATCATGGCATTTAAAACAATTCTGATCATTTATCGGCCCGCTCTCACCATGGGCACCTGATCCCTGATGACATCCCAGGCAATTATCCATTTTATAATTGCCTGCAAAATCCGCCTTTCCGTGGGAAGAGATCCGGAAGGTGGAAAAGGCTGAAAACATTCCGGTTGTACCGGTCTTAATGCCATGACATCGGCTGCAGTCCACGGGTTTGACATTGTCTCCTTCCATGTGGGCATCATCTGTTATATCCGTATGACATCCCAGGCAGGTGATGGTGCTTCCATGAACTGAGGATGAAAAATTTTCAGGTGAAATCTGAAGAGAACTGTCTCCGCCGTTTGAGCTATGGCACTCCATACAGTCTTTCGGGCCATAAGTTGACATATCTTCAGAAGCCCATGCCGGGGCAAAGATTCCACAAATAAGGCACAGCCCCAGAAGATAAAATCCAATGATACCTGTTATTTTATATGAAAAGGTAGCCTCCATGTTTACCTCAGCAGAGCCCCCCCGAGGGGCAATAGGAACCTGCCAATTAAGCCTTCTACTGTTCCGGGCCGCTCCCATTGCCCGTCGGGGGGGCGACATGATAGCATTTTCAATATTCGTTGTGGACGAACCCAGTTGACCCAATGAGGTCCGTTCGTGGCGATTATATTTCATTTTTTCAGTTCCTCTATCTGCGATACCACCTGGGGAAGTATCTCATGGACATCTCCCACCACGGCCAGATCTGCAAATTTAAAAATCCTGGCCCTGGGATTAAGATCAATGGCAATGACCTTATGGGATTTTTCGATGCCTGCGGTGTATTCATTGGCACCGGAAATGCCGCAGTTGATAATCAGCCTGGGGGCCACGTATTTGCCGGTCTGGCCGATCTGCCTCTCATAGGGCATGGTTCCCCAGTCAATGATGGGCCGGGTGGCACCTACTGTTCCACCCATGGACCGCGCCAACCGGTGGAGAATATCAAAGGCTTCACCCTTGCCCACGCCCCGGCCTCCGGCCACTATAATATCGGCCTCCTCCAGGTCCATATCTTCGGGGTCGGCCTCTATGATCTGTATCACCTTTGTTTTAAGATTATCCTTTGATACCTCCGGCACAGGTTTTATCACCACTGCCTCTTTTTCCATATCCGGTTCCGCATCAGAAAGCACGGACGGCAGAAAGGCAACAAGGGGTGGCGCGTCGCATTCAAGTCCCACCTCCTCGAACAGATATCCGTTTGCAATGGGACGAATGGCTCTGGCCTGTCCACCAGGTTCCATGTGAAAATCCATTGCACGTGTCACCAGGCAGGAATTCAGAAGAGCTGCCAGGCGCGGGAAGAGATCGTCTATTTCGGCACTCTGTGCGGCAAGCAGGCATGTCGGTTTTTCTGACTTAAGCACATGAAACAATGCCTGGGAAAAATATTCTCCCTGGTATCGATCCATATGATCGTCAGTCAGGTTCAGAACCCGGTCCACACCATAGGAACCCAATGATGTCAATTCGGATTCTGAAATATTTCCAAAAGCAACAGCCGTCACAACGCCTTCGCCCCCAAGCTCCAAAATCAACCGGCGGGCTTCGGCCGTCAATCCAAAGGTGGATGCCTCAATGCTTCCTTCTCGATGTTGAACCCATATCCAGATGTCAAACATGGTATCTCCTATATCAATCTTCCGATACGATGGCCTTCAATTATGGCCATATCGGTTTTTCTCGGGGCCACGCAGTCGCCCACCCGGTATAGTTCCTTCACCTTATCCTTTAACCCGTTGTAAAGACTATCCTTTGCCACATTTCCTGCTGCCAGAACCACCGTATCATATCCGTCAAAATCAAACATCTCGTTGGAGTAGACATTCAGTCCCTTCACCAGGGTACCCTGAATCTCCAGCACAGCGATATCCGGGGTAAAGGTGACGTGCTTGCCGGCCAGCCTCTGCCGTGTAAGGAAAAGATCCTGAAGGGGTCCCAGGGCTGAACCGATAAAAAGAGATGAGGTGAGCATATGAACCTTCTTTCCCTGATCGGCCAGCAGCTCGGCGGTTCCCGTTGCCTGGTGATGTCCATCCAGATCTATGAGCAGCACCTTATCTCCGGTCTGGACAACACCGGTGAGTATGTCCACTGTTGTAACAACCTGGGGGGATGAATATTCACCCGGAAAAGGATGGGGTTTGGGAACCGATCCTGTGGCGACCACGACAACATCAGGGTTTTCCTTGAGGATCATCTCCTCATCGACCTCCACTCCAAAGCGCATATCAAATTCCAACTTGTTCAACTGGCTTACCAGCCAGCGGGTGACGCCGGTTATCTCCTGGCGACCAGCCGCTTTACCTGCAACTATATTTTGGCCCCCCACCTCTTCATTCTTCTCGAACAGGGTCACCTTATGCTTTCTTAAAGTCGCCACACGGGCAACTTCAAGCCCTGCAGGGCCTGCACCGATGACCACCACTTTTTTGGGTCTATCCGAGGGGATAAGGGTTCCCATGCCAAGTTTGGCTTCTTCTCCCACAGCCGGGTTATGCAAACATCCCAGTCTATGTCCCAGCCCCATACGTGCGATACAGCCCTGGTTACAGGCAATGCAGTTACGAATATCGTCTATTCTGCCTTCCATGGCCTTGTTTGGCAACTCAGGATCACAGATCAAGGCGCGAACCATACCGATCATATCAGCCTGGCCATCCTCAAGAATCTTTTCTGCAAGATGGGGGTCATTGATCCTATTGGTGCAGAATACCGGCAGATTAATAACGGAGCGGATACCGGCGGCAAGTGGTGCCGTATATGCCAGGGGGGTATGCATGGAACCTTCAACCAGATACAGGTTGTAAAATGTCCCGATACTCAAATCCATGAAATCAAGATCCCCGCTCTGCTCAAAAAGCATGGCAATTTTTTTGGCATCCTCGTGGGTAAGTCCACCCTTTGGATGCATTTCGTCGGCATTGAGCCGGACGCCCAGGGTGAAATCCGGCCCCACCGCTTTTCTCACCGCTGTATTCACCTCAAGTGCAAACCGCAGGCGTTTTTCAAAACTGCCCCCGTATTCATCTTCACGATGATTTGTCAGAGGAGATAAAAACTGTCGGACCAAAGAGCTGTGTCCCAGCTGCAGCTCAATACCGTCAAAACCGCCTTCAACTGCATTTATGGCACTTTTGACAAAGTATTCTATGCACTCTTTAATATCCTCTATCTCCATCTCTTTGCTTGTCTCCCGGAAAATGGGATCTTTTCCGGCAGAAGGCCCCCACACCGGGAGACGGGAAATTTTACTGTCCCCCTGCATGCCATTGTGATTGAGCTGGGCAAAAATTTTGCCGTCGTACTCATGTATCGCACGGGTCAGTTTTTGAAATCCGGGAATTGCCTCCGGCTCATATGCATCCACCAGTTTATCATAGGGATGGTCGGTGGGATGTACCCCCATCTCTTCTGTGGTAATCAGTCCACAGCCCCCTTTTATGCGCTCCAGATAGTAGGCAATATGCCGATCACTGATCAAGTTGTCTTCCGCATAATTGGTCATGTGGGGTGCAAAATGGAGCCGGTTCGGTATCACCACGGAACCGATCTTAAGTGGTGAAAACAGATATTTAAATTCGCTCACAATAGTTCCCCCACATTTCTTGCTTCGATAATAGCCATGTCAATACCTCTTGGGGCAACACAATCCCCTGTCCTGTATACCTCTTTGATCTGCCCCTTGATCTCTTTATAAAGGGCATCTTCTGCCACGTTACCGACATCAAGGACAATGGTGTCGTAATCTTTATATAGAACCGTTTTATTGGTGTAGATATCACGCGCTTTTACCAATTTATCGTTTATTTCAACCACCTCTATATCCGTGGTAAAGGTAACCCCCTGCTGGAGCAGACGCTGTCTTCCAAGGTAAAGTTCACCCCGGGACGCAAGTTCGATACCAATGAACAGATCACTTGTGATCACATCGACCTTTTTTCCCTGACCGGCAAGGAGTTCTGCCGTTGCCATGGAATGGTGGCCACCATCTTCATCAATAAAAAGAACCTTTTCTCCCATGGGGTGGGTTCCTTTGATGGCATCGGCCCCTGTGATAACCCAAGGGGGGCCATAATTGCCGGCAAAGGGTTTGTCCCCAGGCCTGGAACCCGTTGCCACAACCACGACATCCGGGTTCTCTTTGAGAATCATTTCACAAGTAACGGTAATGCCCGTATGAACAGGAACTTGAAGCTTGTCAAGCATGCGTTTGAGATACAGGACCACACCGGGCATGCTTTCCCGGCCGGGGCGTTCTCCAATCAGGTTGACCTGCCCTCCGGCGTTTTCCTCCTGTTCATATATCGAGACATTATGCCCACGTTTACAAGCCACACGGGCAACCTCCATACCCGAAGGCCCGGCTCCAATGACCATTACATTTTTCTTTTTTTCTGCCTTGATCAGAATATCATATCCACTCAGGGGTTCATGGCCAATCCGGGGATTCTGAATGCAGCCAAGGCTTTTGGACTGGTTCAAGCGCCCGATGCATCCTTTATTATCTTTAACGCAGTGCCTGATATCTTTGATTCTACCTTCCTTTGCCTTTATGGCCATGTCCGGATCGCAAATCATGGGTCGTACAAAACCTGCAGCATCCGCTTTGCCTTCTTTAATAATGGTATCCGCCATGGCAGGAAAACCAATCTGATGACTGGCAAGCACCGGAAGGCTTACACTTTTTTTAATAACTTCTGCCGTTTCAATGGTGAAGCCTTCGGGGATGTGCGAAGAGGGCATGATCATATGAAGATTATAATAGGTTCCCACAGCCACGTTAATAAAGTCGATCTGTCCTGTCTGTTCGAGAATCCGGGCCATGGGTATGGATTCTTCGGTGGTAATCCCCCCCCAGAACTTTTCATCTGCACAAAGACAGACCCCCATGGTAAACTCCTTGCCAACAGCCTTTCTGACACCCTCAACAATCTGTAAGGGTAAACGAAGTCTATTTTCAAGGCTTCCCCCATATTCATCACTTCTGTGATTGCAGATGGGGGATAGAAATTGCCTGAGAAGGGATTCCGGTCCCATGTCAATCTCCACCCCATCAAATCCACTGTTTTTAATCAGAAGTGCCGCCTCGATAAATGCTTCCAGCAGTTCAGCCATATCTTCTGGCTCCATGGGTTTGCAAACTTCCCCAAACACAATGTCAGACACGGCTGAAGGGCCCCACAGGCATTTCCGGGTAATATGTCCGCTGCTCTGGAATCCATGGTGGTTCAACTGGGCAAACACACGGGTATCAAATTCATGAATCGAATCCGTGAGCCTTTGCAAATCCTTGACAACGCCAGCACCCTGAAGTTCAACCATGCTTTCCCAGGGGCGGTCATTGGGATGGATAGCAAGTTCTCCTACGATAATCAGTCCGCATCCCCCTTGGGCACGTCGCCGGTAATAAGCGATATGACGGTTGTTTAAAACACCGCCCCTGCCAAAATTGGTCCGATGGGCCAAAAGACAAATACGATTTGGTAATTCAGTGTTCCCTAATTTCAAAGGTAAAAAAAGATGCTCATACATACGCATTTCGCTTTATTTGTTATAAATTATAATTGAATCCTTTGAGTCTCCAAACAAAAGACATTCGCCTGCCAAATTTCATTACTTGATGATCCAGTTTATTCCCTTGTTCTTTTCACAACATCAACTGACATAAAAACCCCGGGCAATTGATTGATCCTGGGCTGAATCAGCATTAAAGAGCCTGTTGATTTAGTACAGATCACTAAGTCATAGATACAGTATGCTGGATATCAAACCACAAAATATCAAGATGTTGTGCGTTTGTTTTACCCAAAGTGACTAAATCAACAGGCTCATTCATCATGGGCAAAAAGACACGATTTTTTGGCATCCTTCATTCCTGCTTTACACTTTTACGAGGTAAATGCCCATTTTCCGGTGTCCCCCTTTAAAAAGTGTAAAGTACTTTTGGAGGCATATGAAGGATGCCGATTTTTATATAAAATACTCCGCAAATCAGAGGCGTATTTCAAGCTTTGTTGTGGGCAGAACCGGATCAGAATACGGTCTGCCCGTGGCAGTTATAAACTTTTTCTATCTACTGATGCATGAATCAGTCCACACGGTCAATATTGACATTTTTTTAGGAGGGGATGATCACAACGCCAAGCTTTATAATGGAGCCCTGCCGCCCCGATGGGGGATCTGTCCGGGCCGGGACCGTTGGCGGCTTTGTTGGCGGTACTTTAATGCTGTATTTTCTTTAAAACAAAGCATCCTTCATATGACATCAAAACTACTTTGAGTGTACCCTTTTTAGATTTAACTGGGGAAAAGAGCCTGTTTAACCCCTCATCCCCAAGCCTTTTCTAATACTTGAGAGGGAGAGAATAATGCAAAAAGGGTACAGTCAAATACGTTACAGTCTTTTGGAAAAAAGCCCTACAAATGAGAAACACTCTAAAAAAGTGTAAAGTACTTTATGAAGGATGCCAATATATTAATTCCTTCATTTTTGGAAAGACCTCAATAAAATTTAGAAAAAATTTTCATTATTTGTGTGTAATTAAGAAACACTGCTCTCTATTGTGAAACATAAAGTAACACCCATGCCATAAGAAACTGGTATATGGTACACCCGTTTTTGGGACACACAAAAAAATATATCCTGGACAAAAGATAGGATGGGATTTTTTCCCACATGAAAGCTGTCTTGGTATGACATGCCTTGCCATTCCAAGGCTGCATCTTAGGTACATGGGCATCCGATATTTTTACAGGAGATCTGGATATGTTCGCCGCCCAAGACACCCATAACCACCTATAATAGAACCGAGAAAATCCACAAAGCTGAACTTTAAAAAGCCATTAACTCTCATCATTAAAATGACGGCTGTTTCACGAACATATTGTCAACCGGCACGATTACTGCTTACGATAAACTTAACGCTATAGCGACCGTCCATTGTCTTTTCACCACCTGTAATCCACCCTCGACGCACATGCCTGCCGATGTTGCGATATTGGTCTGTGCCCTTGCGCGAAAAACAACTAAATACTAATTCATTTTAGAAGGAGGTATTGCCTAATGTTAAAAAAGATGTTTGAATCCAAGTATGAATTAACCCTTGTAACGATATTGACCCTTGCCTTCGGGTTTGAGTTTCTGGATAGGCTGGCGATGGCTTTTATGCTTCCAATTATCCAGCCAGAACTGGGGCTTACCAACGAGCAAATCGGCATACTGGGTTTTATCAATACAGGCGTTTATTCTGCATCTGCCATTATATTCGGCATCATCATGGACAGAGTTGGGGGGCGCAAGCAGTGGTTGCTGTTTTGGATGTTCACCACCTTTTTAGCTACAGCTGCCTGTGTTTGGGTCACAAGCTATGAACAATTCATTGTGGTGCGCGCATTGGTGGGCTTCACGGAAGGCCCTTTACTGGGACTGTTCGGAGCCATGCTGATTCACTGTAGTCCGAAAAACTTTGGTCGTAATTTCGGCATAACCAATGCCGGTGTCGGCCTCATCGCGGTAACTTTTGGACCGGTGATGGTGACTCAGGTTGTTAAACATCTTTCCTGGCAAATGACCTATCTTTTGGTCAGCGTGCCGACACTGATCATCTTTTTTCTTATCCTCTTCTTTGTCAAAGAGATCCAGGTTGATCCCCAACAAGCGATTACACAAAAAAAAATGCTACGGGAAGCAGGTGGTTATTTTGCCATGTTAAAAAACCGCAACGTAATTGTTTGCACACTCTTCGGTGTTGGCATGTTCGGTGGTTATTGGACCCTGATGCTGTTTGCCCCTCTTTACCTGGTTAAAATTGCCGGCTTAACCGTCCAAGAGATGGGATGGGTCAGTTCAGTAATGGGGATTCTTTATATTGTCTATTGCATTCTGGTTCCAAAGCTTTCCGATGTTTATGGTCGTAAGGTGATCCTGATCATCACCTCTTTTTGCTGCACTGTAGGCCCGCTGCTCATGGCCGTACTGCCGGGAAGTACTTTGAGCATTGTCGGATATGTTCTTTTTGGCGGGGCAATTCCCGCCATGGTACCTCTGGTTGCAGGCGTTGTTCCCATGGAATCTGTTGTTGAAAATCTGAGAACCTCCGCAAATGGATTTATCCTCGGAATTGGTGAATTCTTTGGTGGCTCCTGCATGCCCGTTGTGGTTGGGAGAGTGGCGGATACCTCAGGCTTGCAGGCAACCATGGGAGTTGGCGCACTGTTGCTCGGCAGCAGTATCGCACTTGGTTTCACCTTAAAGGAAAGCAACCCCATAGTGTTGGAAAAACGAAAAAAATCTCTCCTGGAACCGGCATTGACCACAATAGTGACAGCAGCAGATGTGCCAGGCAAAAAGTTTTCCTGAAACATACGCCAAAAAATCGTCAACGGCTTGTAAACCAATCAATTTAAAACCTACAACAGCAACTCCCGATTATGTAAGTTCTCAATAATTAGGGATGGGAAACCCTGCTTATCCTTTAAACACCGGGTGCCATTCAAAAGGAGCCCCCTGAATGCCCGGACTTATTGAGAACCCACCCGATTACCACTTAAGATCTTGATATTTTTTAATATTCGTCAAGATAGCTTCGCAAAACTAAAACAATAAGGAGTAATCAGCATGAAATTAAGTAGCCGTGTTTTATTGGCAATCACAATCTTAACCTCGGTTTTATTTTGGGCACCCATGGCCGGAGCAACCGGTGGTGGATATACCCCCGGAACAGAAGGGGCCATGGGCCCCAGCCTTCCTCCGCCGGGACTTCATTACAAACAATATAATATCCTGCTCAATGCCGATGAGTTGACTGATACTGACGGAAATGACGTGGATATCAACTTCGATCTGACCGTCTTTGCCCAGGCCCACAGATTTGCCTATTTTACCCAAAAGAAGCTCTTCGGGGCAGATTACGGAATGAGTTTGATCATTCCGGTTGTGGCCACAGATTTGGAAATCGGGGCCTTTAACAGCGAAGACAGTGACATTGGTCTTGGGGACATTTTCATCGAACCCTTTGTGTTGAGTTGGCATAAGGAGCGCTGGGATATCTGCTTTGGAACCGGGTTTCAGTTTGCCACCGGCAACTGGAACAACAGTGGCGAACCCGCAAATGGGAGTGTCGGCAGCGGCGGATATCACAACGTATTGGTTACCACCGGGGCCACCTATTACCTGGACAGTGCCAAAAGTTGGAGTATTTCAGCCTTGTCCCGTACAGTTCTCTACTTTGGAGAACAGGATGAGACCGATTATCGACC
Organism: Desulfocicer niacini; assembly: GCF_054657595.1. Lineage (NCBI taxonomy): Bacteria > Pseudomonadati > Thermodesulfobacteriota > Desulfobacteria > Desulfobacterales > Desulfobacteraceae > Desulfocicer > Desulfocicer niacini. The sequence goes on along the minus strand of NZ_BAAHYK010000036.1, from coordinate 53,563 downwards.
TGGTGACGAATTTGTTGTCGACTGGGGTATCGCCAAACAGTTTCAGGCCTCAAAAGAAATGTTAATACGACCGGCCCTTGTGGGCTATGGCTATTGGCAATTGGGTGATGATAAAAATCGCTATGATGGTGGAGCCAACAGCGATAAAGGTTCTAAATACGCCATTGGTGCCGAGGTCAATCTATTTTGGCTACCCCGGTTGGCGCAATTTAATCTGAGATATCTACATGATATTAAAGCCGAGGATGAAACCAAAGCGGAAGTCGTTGTTTTATCCATCGTCTTATCATTCTAAACCATGGATACGCTTCGGAGAAGCTTTGTGAGTTCTCCGATTTGTATCAACAAACTTGAGCCACTACCAAGCATCTCCGCTGTATGGCCGCTGGCGGGATGAAACGCCTTTATTGAGAACTTACTCTAATCATAAATAAAATATTGGAAAAAATGATGAATTATACTGCCATAATCAATGGAGAATCAATTAACACAACGGAATATTCCGATGTCATTTCCCCCGCAACCGGACAGTCCTTTGCCCAATGTCCCAGGGCAACGCTTGAACATCTTGAGCAAGCGATAAATGCTGCCCGCAGGGCATTTCCCGGCTGGTCTAATTTGGAAGATGAAAAACGGGTAATGCTATTGAATCAAATCGCGGATCTCGTTGAACAGAACCAGGAAGAACTGTCCAGGTTGGTCACCCAGGAACAGGGTAAATGCCAGTCCGGTATGGGGGCAAATGTAGAAGTGGGGGGATGCATTGCCTGGACACGGACAACCGCTTCATTGAAACTGGAAAAAGAACTGGTCGCCGACACTCCGGAAGAGCGAATTGAGATGTATCGTAAACCCATCGGTGTTGTCGGTTCCATCACTCCCTGGAATTGGCCCCTGATGATTGCAACGTGGCATATCATGCCCGCCCTCCGGGTGGGTTGTACCGTGGTGATCAAACCCGCCTCATACACTCCGCTTTCAACCCTGCGTCTGGTTGAGCTGATGAATAGTATTCTACCCCCAGGAGTCATCAATATCGTACCAGGCAATTATGAAATCGGCAATGCCATGGCCTCCCATCCGGGTATAGACAAGATCGTCTTTACCGGCTCCATCGGCGTGGGGCAGAGTATCATGCAACAGTCGGCATCCAACCTGAAAAATCTTACTCTTGAGTTGGGGGGCAACGATGCCGGTATCATCCTGCCGGGCACAAATATCACCCCGTTTCTGGATTCTCTCTTCTGGGGATGCTTTATCAATGCTGGCCAGACCTGTGCCTGTTTGAAACGTTTGTATGTTCATGAAGATGATTATGATCAGATATGCCAAGAATTCACAGATTATGTTCTTAAAATTCCCATGGGAGATGGCATGGATGAAAAAAACCTGATGGGCCCCCTGAACAACGCTCCCCAGCTCAATACGATCAAAGAATTTGTGCAAGACGCTGAAGAAAAAGGAGGAAAAATCCTTTGTGGCGGAGCACCCTTGCCAGGTTCCGGCTATTTTTATCCATTGACTTTGGTGGCGGACGCAACCGATGACATGGATCTGGTCAAGGAAGAGCAGTTTGGTACCGCATTACCCATTATCAAATACAGCACCGTTGAAGAGGCAATTCAGAGGGCCAATAGCCTTGACGTAGGGTTGGGCGCTTCGGTCTGGGGAAATGATTCAGCATTGGCCAAAACCGTTGCCAAGCGGCTTGAAGCAGGGACGGCCTGGGTAAACTCCCATGGTAAACTTCATCCCTTGGCACCTTTTGGAGGGATCAAATTGTCGGGAATCGGCACCGAATTTGGATTGGAGGGCTTGAAATCATATACCACCATCCAAGTGGTTAATGTCGCAAAATAATATCAATCTTCGGCACAAAGGTCCTTGGCCACATCAGGCGGAAGGCCTTTTGCCTGTTTCATAAAGTAACAGTCAATAAATATAATGTATAGATAAGAAACATCTCTCTTGGCGTTCGTGTTCCAAACCCGCTGGTGATATTATGCCAAGCGGGCTTTGTCATCACTTCGACCACCAATACGAAAATATCAAGTTCATCGGTTAGCGAGCATTCAACGAAGATCAAGGTTTTGTACTAAATAAACATATTAATTCAATGAATTACAAAGGGTAGGATAGAGAGTGCACTTTTCACAAACTGACCATCAAAATTTTTCAAAAGGCTGATCCAGATCACCTCACAATTGACAGGAACTATTGGCATTCTTTTTGCAAGTTACTATGAAAACAGATTAAATAACGATACTGCCGAAAATGGAAAACAGCATTTAATGGTCAAACTATTAAACTGCCATGGCAGGGATCGAATCATGAAAATCAAAATTCATCACGATAAAACAGTCTCTTTTCTTAAAAAAAACCACCAATGTAAGGGAGAAAAACAAATGGATGTATGCAGCAACAATAATGTCAAAACGGATGTAATGGATTGTGCTGAAAATAATGTTACAGAAAAAACCACGGATGACGCGGCTCTATCAATAACTGAAATCACCATTGAAGAGGTATCCATTGATGGCATCTGCGGCGTGTATTGATAAAAAAATTGACAGAGCAGACCCTATCTATCGATTGGCTCCATCGGTGCAGGTACGGCCTGAGGACAGCGGACTTCTGTTTTACTCCAGCAAGGGGCCCCGGCTGTATTTCCTGAATTCAGGCAGCATCCTTGATCCGAACTATTTCGGATCTGGTATCGGCTTGAATACACGGCTTGAAAACAACCGGACAGCGACACCGGACATCAAAAAAAAACTTGCCGCCGCCCTTGATGAACTGGTGAAAAAGGAGGTTCTGGTATGTTGATCGAAGCTGCTCGAAAGGGATTGCGGGCTCCTGTAAACCTAACATGGGAGATAACCCTTCGATGTAATCTCAAGTGCCGCCACTGCCTGTCCGATGCCGGGGCGGCCCATCCCAATGAGTTGTCCACAAAAGAGTGTAAGGCCCTCATCGACCACTTGGCACATCACAAAGTATTTCAAATCAACATCGGCGGCGGAGAGCCCTTGTTTCGACCGGATTTTTTCGAAATCATGGAATATGCCAATTCCAAGGGAATCATAGCCTGTATCAGCACCAACGGAACCCTGCTGGATGATCCGACCTGTGAACGTCTGGCTGCCATGAAAGATATTTTCCTTCAGGTCAGTCTGGATGGTGTGGATGAAGCAACCAATGACGAAATCAGAGGAAAGGGCACCTATCAGCGTGCGGTGGAAGGCATGGCCCGGCTTCAGCACCACCGAGTTGCCTTCAGCATAAATACGGTTTTAACCCGCACAAGCTTCGAACAACTGGAGACATTGAAAACCATGGCCCAGGGCTTGGTCGCCTCTTTTCGCGTCAGCCGGTTTCGTCCCTCCGGACGTGCCAAGGAGTGCTGGAAGGAACTGGCTCCTTCCAAACAGCAGCTGGAGCAATTTGCCATCTGGCTCCAGGGTGACGCGAGCGTATTGACAGGGGACTCCTTCTTCAGCCTTACTTCGGAAAAACGCCGTCGACTGGGCCTTGACATGTGCGGAGCCGCAAAAATGACCTGTTGCCTTGCACCGGGCGGCGATGTCTATCCCTGTGCCTTTTTACAGGAAGAACAATTCATGGCGGGGAATATCCGAACCCAGACCCTTGATGAAATATGGCAAACCTCTCCCATTTTTCAAAATTTCAGGAATCTGGAAGTGGCCTCATGTCATAGCTGTCACCGGTTTGATTCCTGCCGGGGGGGATGCCCGGCTGTGGCTTATCATATGTACCATGATTTATCCCAACCAGATCCCGAATGCCTGATGGAATGTCTGGCCAGCTGATGCCGTACCGGTGGTGCTGACAACATCAGTTGGCAAAATAAGGAAATAAGTATCTTCCGACTTCATCAAAACATGGCTAAATATTGATTTAACAATACAATTAGGAGCTCAACAGGCATTGACTCCCAAGAATTACAGCAAAAAACAGGAGATGTAATGACCCGAAACAGGACATTCAAGCTGCAAAAAAACGTTACTTTTAAAAAGGAGCGACATGCCTGTTTTCTGGTCTCAACCTTTCCTTTGCGGGCCGTAAAACTGGATGTTTGCTGGGTCCCCTTTTTCCAACCTCTGGAATTATGCAAGGACAAGGCAGTGACCCTGTGTGACCAGGATCCACCCAAAGGCATGACCCACCATCAGGTTAAACGTTTTTTACTGCAGCTTGTCCAAAAAGGGTTTCTGCTGGAACAGCGACGGAGACGACAAGAACACCTTCCAAAGGTATCTATTGTCGTTCCGGTGCAGAATCGACCGGAAGATCTGGAAAACTGTCTGGACTCCCTGCAAAAAACAGATTATCCCCAAAAGCTTGTGGAGGTGATTGTGGTGGATGACGGATCAGATGATGATACCCCCATGGTGGCAGAAAAATACCCGGTCACCTTGCTTTGTAATGGGCGACAACGGGGTGCATCGTTCAGCCGTAACTTAGGTGCTGAAAAGGCAGGTGCCGATCTGCTTTGTTTTTTAGATTCGGATTGCACCGTGGATCACAAATGGCTCCGCCGTCTCACTGCTGTATTCGAGGATTCCCGCGTTACCGCTGCCGGAGGGGAGGTCTCAGCACAGCTTACCCACACCCGTCTGGATCGATATGAAAAAGTGTGCTCATCACTGCATATGGGATATCACGCCTGCGATTCCCGGAACGGCAACGCTTTTTTTTATTTGCCCTCGTGCAATTTTGCGGTGAGAAAAGCATCTTTCATGGCAGTGGGGGGATTCAAGGAGGAGATGACCGTTGGAGAAGATGTGGATCTGTGCTGGCGCCTCATGGACAGGGGCGCTGTTGTTTCATACACCCCCGACGCCCGGGTTTTCCATCGACATCGTAACCAGGTGACGTCTTTTGCCCGCAGAAGATATCAATATGGCACCTCGGAGCCGCTGTTGCAATCCGTCCATGCCCATCGCGTAAAGACCTTTCCCGTTTATGCCATGGCATCGCTTTTCTGGGGACTGATACTGATCTCTGCACTACTCTTTCCGCCCCTTGGATTTAGTGTGCCGTTCCTTCTCTCAGGTGATACGATCCTACACTATCGCAACACCCGGAAAGCAGGACTAATTCTAAGCTTTTTTCCCATAGTTTATGCCCGGATACGGCATAATTTAAGTGTGCTTTATCATCTTTTTTCTTTTTTCTCCCGTTACTATCTCATGGCTGCCCTGCTCATCCAGGTGTTTTTCCCCACCCCAGCAGTAATGGGAATGATCCTGGGCCATCTCGGTGTGGGGCTTGTTAAATACGTTGTGAAACAACCAAAACTGGATCCCTTGAGTTTTCTTTTCTTCTTTTCTCTGGAACAACTCTCTTACCAGTGCGGGGTATGGGTTGCATGCATCAGACATGGCTTTTTCCAGCCTGTGGTCCCTAAAATAGTCATTCAACCGCTAAGCGTTCAACCATGATCTACCCTGAAAACAAACGTTCATAAAAAAATAAAAAAGGAGCTTGACACATGGCTATCAACATTGAAAGAAAACAATTTCCCCTCTCATACGTTCAACAGCATTCCCGTGCCGTCATGGGATGGGGTGCCCATCAAATGGTGGCCCAGGAATGTCAGATGTATGGCATCACCAACGCCCTTATTGTGACAACGGGACTTAAGGGAACCGGTATCATCGAAGAGGTTGAAGGCATCTTGAAGCATGCCGGTATCGGCGTTACCATTTTTGACGGCGTTACCTCCAATCCCAAGGATTATGAATGCAAGGCCGGAACCCAGGCATATCTTAATGCCGGATGTGACGGTATCGTATCCGTGGGCGGCGGCAGTTCCTCGGATGCCGGAAAGGCCATCCGTATCATGGTGGAAAATGATGGCGCTAAAACCAATTTGCGTGATTTTGCAGCCTTTCTTGAGCCCCATTATACCACCCGTATTCCAACATATAAACTGGTCAACATTCCCCATGTGGCGGTGAATACCACAACAGGAACCGGTGCAGAAGGAACCGCCTTTGCCATCATTAACGATGAAGAGTGGAAATATAAATTGATCCTTGTAGTGCCCGGTGTTTCACCCAGCGTGGGCATCAATGACCCGGCACTGATGCGAATGCAACCCCCCCACCTGGTGGCGTGGACGGGCATGGACGCCTTTTGTCACTGCATGGAACCTTTTATCGGCAGATTGAACATGCCGGTGGTCCACGGGGTAGCCATCAAAGCCATTAAGTTACTCAGTGAAAACCTGCGTGAAGCCCACGGCAATCCGTCCAATGATGTTGCCATGGAAAATATGGCATGGGCACAATACATAGCCTCCATGGCCTATAATATCGGTGGTGGCATGGGCATGGTACACGGCCTGGCCCACCAGGTTTCCGCCCTGAAAGATCTTCATCATGGATATGCCAACGCATTGATGATGATGCCTGTGGAACAGTTCAATTCCATCTCCAGTATGGAGAAATTCAAAGAGATCGGTATTGCCATGGGGCTGGACATTAAACACATGAATCCGGTGGCGGCAACGGATCAGACCCTGGAAGCCATTGTTCGCCTGCGCAATGATGTGGGCATTCATCAAAGGCCCTTGCGGGAGTATGATTTCACCGATGCGGACATCGACCACACCATCAAATGGTCCATGAACGACATCTCCAGGGAAGCCAACCCCAGGGACATCAACGCAGATCAGATACGTACCATCATGAAATCCTGCATCTGATACCGATGTATTATTGCAGCAAATAGAATAGGAATGAGTCCGAAATAACATACCCATTTAAAAATTGGGGATATTCTTCCCTTCAACGGTGGCGTGTTCTGAAAAGGGCAAGTTATTTAAGACCGGTTCCATAGAAAAGCATAGGGCACCTGGGATTGTTACAAGAAGTAACACCCAGTGCCCTGGGCCCTTTTTAAAGTTTTAATTCAACGGTTGTTTTTTGGGTATTCTTCATATGACCCCCAAAATAATTTACAGCTTTTTTGGGAAAAAGCCTTGTAAATGGGGGATACTCCCAATTGAAGACTAAATTTGATCTGTTTGTCTTGCCAACCACTGCGGACAATTGGTAACGGCACAGGTCGAAAAAGTGTAAAGTAATTTTGAAGAATGCTATTTTTTTAAAGTTTATTTTGATAATTAGATTCGGCTGGACCGCAGGCTGTGCGTTTCTCTATTTCAAACAAATCCTTTGACAAACTTGACCTCATCTGTTTTTTATGGCTGATCTTACATTATAAAATAAGATAAAAGGATGTTCAAAGGAGAAGAGATGAAAACTCGCAAGTTAGAGAATCGGATTCTCTGCATCTGCCTGCCGGTATTTTTTTTCTACGCCGTTGTGTGTAGTGGTGCGCCATTGACAGATACCGTGAGAAAAGAAGTTCGGATCGGTGCCCACCTACCCCTTTCCGGTATCTCGGCCTCCATCGGAAAAGAAATAAAGTGGGCCTATGAAGCCGCGGTTGCCGATATCAACAAAACCGGTGGTATCTATATTCTGGAATATGGTAAAAAACTTCCGGTTCGCCTGGCGATTAAAGATGATGCGTCAAATCCCTCCGTGGTGGTGACGTCGGTGACAAAACTGATCAAGCAAGAAAAGGTTGATTTCCTTCTCAGCGGTTATACCGCCGTATACGGTGTGATACCCGGTTGTGTTGTTGCCGAAACCAACCGAATTTACTACCATGCCACCGCAAGTTTCATTCCTCCCTGGCTGGCCCATCATTTCGGCTGGTCCACGTTGCTTTTTTTCGACATGGAACAAACCGCGTCCATGCCCTTTGAAATATGGCATTCTCTACCCAAGAAAAAAAGACCTATACGTACCGCTGTGATCATGGAGGATACATACGACGGAATCGCATTAAATCGCCATCTCCATAAAAAAGCCGAGAAATATGGATATAATTTAATTTTAGATACTTACATTCACGTAGGCGGAAAAAATTTTGCTTCACAAATTCTCAAAATAAAACAGTTGGGTGTGGATTCCATTTTTCTGTTTGCACCACTTGCGGACACCATCAGGTTCATCAGGCAAATGAAGGAACATCATCTATCCGTCAATTACCTTCAGGGCTGGAAAGGAACCTGGCCCGCCGAGTTCGGCAAAATTCTGGGCAAAGACGCCCAAAACGTACTCAGTGACGGTCACTGGTCAAAAACATTTCCCTATCCTGGTGCCCGTGAGCTGGGTGAACGATTTCATAAGGCGTTTGGCTATGATTCAACGGTTATTGGTACCTACTACGCCCTTGCCCAAATCCTATGGCAGGCCATAGAAAAGGCAGGAACCATCAATTCTGCAATGGTACGATCGGCAGTCCTGAAGAACGAATTCAATACAATGATGGGAAAAACAAACTATGATCTCAAAGGTGTGGCACGCTACCCCAGTTTGACCCTGCAATGGCGTAACGGAAAACAGGAGATCATCTACCCTTTTGAATTTGCAACGACAAAATTACAAATCCCCCTCGTAAAAGACAGCATTGAATGAGCCTGTTGATTAAGTCGCGATTTTCATATTTCAGACAGCTGGACTATCTATATGATGTGTATTGACTAAATTAATCACCACATCTTGTACCAATAAAAACAAAACCAGACTGAAATCGCCTTTAAATCAGCCGGATAAGGACGACTGTTTCTCCCCAATGCAATATATGATCGAACTCCCCTATTTTTTCAAATTGTGCAGTTCAATTTTTTCATAAAGTGTTTTTCTGCTCATTCCCAGCATGGCGGCCGTTTTAGATTTATTACCATTGCATTTTGCCAATATTTTTTCAATGAGTTCTCCTTCCACCGTCTTTAAGGAGACACCCTTTTCAGGAATGGTTCCAATAATACCCCGCTCGGCCACCGGCGGGGCACTTTTCCAGACTTCGATTTTATCGGGCAGATCAATTGTTTGAATCATCTCTCCCTTTGCCAGGATAACGCACCTGGCCACACAATTTTCAAGTTCACGGACATTTCCCGGCCAGCTATACGCCGACAATGCATCCACTGCTTCCGCTACGATTCCTTTAATCAATTTATTATATTCATGATTATATTTTTCAATGAAATGATTAACGAGCAGCAATAGATCATCTCCCCTGTCCCGCAAAGGGGGAAGCGTCATTGTAACCACCTCGATGCGATACAGGAGATCGCTTAAAAAACGTTGTGCCTTGATTTCTTCATTGAGATCTTTGTTGGTGGCAGCAATGACCCTTACATCCACATGGCGAGCTTTAACGCCACCCACTGGATCAAAGGTCCCCTCCTGGAGAAAACGAAGCAGCTTTGTCTGCATCAGCATACTCATCAGGCCAATTTCATCCAGAAAAAGAGTGCCGCCGTCAGCCATTTCAAGTCGTCCCTTTTTATTGGTGACGGCACCCGTAAATGCCCCTTTCTTATAACCGAACAGTTCCGCTTCCAATAGATTATCCGGAAGGGCGGCGGAATTAATACAGACCAAGGGGCGATCATGGCGGCTACTTGATGAGTGAATGGCACGGGCCAACAATTCTTTGCCGGTGCCAGTCTCTCCATAGATAAGCACCGGTGCGTCGGTGGGTGCAACGGTATCCAGCATTTCAAACAATCGTTTCATGCTCCCGTGGGCACCTATTATATTTTTTGCAGCATACTTTTCACGGGCTTCCCGTCGAAATTCCGTCAGCTCCGTTGTAATTTTCTTTTCACGTATGGCCCGCTTCAGCACAATGGTCAATTCATCAAAATTCAACGGTTTGATAAGGTAATTGGAAACGCCCTGCTTCATGGCCTCCACGGCAGATTCAATGGTGCCATGGGCTGTCATGATCAAGAACGGTAACTGTAGATTAATGCTTCTGAGCTTATGAAATAGCTCAAGACCGTCCATACCTGGCATTTTCAGATCCGCAAGAACAGCATCTATGCTCTCCTCTTTCTGGAAAATTTTCAGGGCCTCGTTACCATTTTTGGCCTTGAAGACTACATAGCCTTCATCCTCCAGAATGGCACACATCACCTTGAGTGTATTGATTTTATCATCTACTACAAGAATGGTTTCTTTCAATGTCAACCTTTCAAATGAACTGCGCTTATCCCACGGGCAGATCAATGGTTATGGTGGTTCCCTTATCCTTGATACTTGAAATGCTCAATCGCCCACCGTGATTTTCGATGATACTCAAACTGATGGGTAATCCCAGGCCGGTACCCGCATCTTTGGTACTATAAAATGGATCGAATATGAATTCAAGATCTTTGTCGTCAATGCCCGTACCGCTGTCTTCAATGTTTATCCGAACATTTTGGGCCTCATGATCATTGTTTTTATCCAGGGTGTCCCCCAAAGGGCCCTGGGTTGAAATTCGTAAAACACCTCCCCCCTGCATTGCATGTCCTGCATTAATAAATAGATTGAAAAGAACCTGTTCCAATTGCTGGGAGTCCACCATGACAATGGGAAGCAAGGGCACCAGATCTTCAACCACATCAATATTTTCATCTTCAAACTCACTTTGAAATAAATCGACCACCATCCGGATCAGCTCATTAATATCCACAGCTGATTTTCTGGGTTCAGACTGCCTTGCAAAAAGGAGAAACTCGGTAACGAATTCACTCAATCGCTCCACCTCTTCCACAATAATACCGGTATATTCAATCACAAGATCATCCTCTGATCTGCGTCGCTGCAGATAGGTGACGGCCCCTTTCATGGCATTGAGCGGATTTCGAATTTCATGGGCCACACCAGCGGATAATCTCCCCATGGAAATGAGTTTTTCCGATGCCACCAGTTGATTTTGAATATCCCGAAGGCTCCTGATCATCCGATTAAATGATATCGTAAGCATCCCAAGCTCATCATTGGAATAAACGTCAATTTCGCGGCTCAGATCCCCGGAAGCCACCTGTTCCGTGGCCATGACAAGATTTCGTATGGGCCGAATAACCCGAAATGATAGAAAAATAACAAGCATTGTGGAAAATAATATCATCCCCAACACAACCAGAATCGTATCCCTTCGAAGCATTCCCGCTTCTTTTTTAAATTCATCAATGGGAATACCCACAGCAAGGGACCAGTTCATGGTGGGCACAGGCGCAAAGGCTGCGGCCTTTTCTCCCTGATCATGAAAGGCTTTCCAACCCGTTTTTCCCGATAATATATGAATGATAAATTCCAGCAGACGCGGGTCTTTATATCGAGTCAAATCATATTCATAGGGGGTATATACGGGGTGGGCAATGGTACGACCCTGCCCATCCACAAGAAACGCATACCCTTTCTCCCCGATACGAATTGCCTTCACCAGTTCCATGATCATGGAATATTTTAAATCAATAATGATGGCGCCGACCAATCGTTGCGCTTTATCAAAAACAGGCCTTGATAAATGAATGAGATAAATGGGTTGATCCGGTAATTTGACAATGGGGGAAATATTAAAACTCGACAAATCTACTTTATCCATGGCCGTTAACATATCGTTCTGGGCTGTGGAGAAGGTATCCGGAACACTTACAAGCGCCTTATCCTCAGATTCATTCACAAACCGAATTTGATAATAATAAAGAGAGTTGTCGAGATATCTTTTCATTAATAAATTTATTTTTTCAACAAAGATATCCCCTTCCCACGGCACATCGTCGTCTTGGGATGTTTTCAGCAGATCCGTAGTGAACAATGCCATAAATTCAAGATCATTAAAGGCAGTTTTGAATATGGAATCAATCTCCCGCGCAACATTTTCTGCCTGAAAGAACTGCAATTCCTTGGACAGACTCGTAACACTTGAAACAGAGGTTTGGAACGACAAGTATCCCACCAGGATGATGGGAATACACACCAAGGGAAGAATGAGAACCAACAGCTTTAACGGTATGGAGATTTGATAGTATCCCCGACGAAAAAAATTATATTTGAAATTTGAGCCTACCATGGTTTACCGATTCAAAAAAGACATGCGAATCTCAATATCACCTGTATGGGTGGTGGTTTGTGCATGGGGATAATACCTGGTAAACACATGGAGCATGGCCCGGTTCTCGGGCAGAACAGAGGCAATAAAGCCAATGTATCCGTTGGCTCTTGCGATTTTTTCAAGGGATTGCAGAAGATGACCGGCAATGCCTTGGCCATGGAAGTCCTCCCGGACCACAAATGCCACCTCTGCCCAGTCTTTATCAAGCTCCGCATAGGTACCGATGGCCATCACCTCTTTATTGCCTTTATTTCTAACCATACCGATGAGGGAAATAAAACTGCGGTAATCCATGTTGGCCCAATGGGCCTGGGCCATTTTTCTGGAAAAAATGGTGATGGAATGGAAAAAACGTAAAAATACAGTTTCTTCTTTTAACGAGTAAAAGAAATTTCGATAGGCAATTTCATCCGATGGCAACAGAGGTCTCACAGCCATGGATTTTCCATTTTTCAACGTAAGTCTACTCTTATATTCCTCCAAAAAAATAAGATCCTCCGCCGGAAGGGGCATTTGATCGGCAAAAATATAATGATTTTCCTTGGCCACATCCATTAGCCCGGCCCGAAAATCAGGGTGGGCGATCTGGGTCAGTTCTATGACCCTCTGGTAAATACTTTTTCCCTTTAACTGGGCAATGCCGTATTCGGTGACCACAAAATTGACATCTGCCCGCAGGGTGGCCACACCGGCACCAGCACTTAAAGTGGGGACAATACGCGATCTTTTACCATTGTTTGCTGTTGAGGCCAGAACAATAATGGAAAAGCCTCCCTTGGACAAAGTAGCTCCCCGTACAAAATTGGACTGATCCCCGGTGCCGCTGAAAAACTGCCGGCCCACCGAATCAGAACACACCTGCCCTGTGAGATCAACCTCCAGGGCCGAGCTGATGGAAACAAAATTATCGTTTCTACTGATAATCCCCGGGGTGTTCACAAAATCTGCCGTACCAAAATAAAATTGAATATTATTATCAATGTAATCATAGGCAATTCGTGAACCCATACAGAAAGTGGCAACCGCACGATCTTTCATGAAATTCTTTTTTTTATTGTTGATAATCCCCTTTTCAAACAGCGGAATAAAGGCATCTGAAATCATGTGAGTATGAATACCCAGATCATTTTTATTGTCAATGTACTTTAAAAGCGCATAGGGCATATGCCCATACCCCACCTGGAGGGTGCACCCATCGTCTATAAGTTCCTTGACATAGCCTGCAATACGTTCAGCGGTGTTTTCGTTCACATCCTCCCTATTGTTGTGCAGTAACTCTTCTTCAAAGGGGACCAGATAATCAATATCATCAATATGGATAAATCCGTCCCCATGGGTCCGGGGCATACGGGGATTTACCTGGGCAATGACCAGACGGGCACTTTTCACCGCTTCCAGGGTAACATCCACAGAAATACCCAAGCTGGCTATGCCAAAACGATCCGGCGGGCTGATCTGTACCAGCACGGCATCAATGCCGATCTGGTTACTCTTGAAAAAATTGGGAATCTGGGAGAGATAGGTGGGGATATAATCAATTTTTCCCTCAAAGGCGGCCTTCTGCATGGGAGTTGTGACAAAAAACAACTTCACGGCAAAGCGATCCAGAAAATCCCCGTCATCCAGATACTGTCCCAGGGTAAAGGAAAGCATCTGAAAAAGCATGGCATCCTGGATATTACGATTTTTAACCATTTCATGGATCAGGTGCTGGGGCTCTCCACATGCGGATCCGATGTAAATTCGACTGCCGTTTCTAATTTTTGAGGTAGCCTCTGCCCCTGTCACCACCTTATGCTGGTAGGCCTTACTATGCACTGACATCAGGTCTCCTTTCCCGGTTCACCCGGAATCCAATGGTTTGTTGTTGCTGCCCGAGAATGATTATGCCATCATCCAACTTTTTATTTTGAGCCGTTCCGCCGGTACAATGGACCTGGGAACTGAATCTGAAAAGATTATCATACGAATGACCCTTTGTATATGCGAAGCACATCACTGAAAAGAATGTATATTTTTTTCCCGGCGATAGGCCCGGCCATAGATAATATCAAGTTTTTTCATTCTATTTCTCAGGGTGTTGGGATGAATACCCAATATGGCTGCGGCACCATCCGGCCCATTGATTTTACCCTGGGTCATGGTAAGCACCTTTTCAATGTAGCGTTTAACCACATGATCCAGGGTAGCCCCTTTTGATTTTCTTTTCAACGGCACATAAAGCTCATGACCATCATTTTCTATGGCGGTGTCCAAAAAATGTAAGGGACCCTGTCGGTGCTGAATAAGTGCACGTTCAACGGTATTTTCAAGTTCTCTCACATTTCCCGGCCAATCCCACTCAATCAACTGAGCAAGATCCTCCGGTGCAATTTCAGGAATTTTATGAATACCCATCTCCCGGGATTTCTTTTCCAGAAAATGATTCACCAGAAGGGGAATATCCGATCTTCTGTTGCGCAAAGGGGGAATGACAATGGGAAAGGCATTTATACGAAACCACAGATCTTCCCGAAAGGTCCCCGCTTCCACCATCTTCTTCAGATTTCGATGGGTGGCCACAATCACCCGGATATCCAGCTGGATGGCCGGGGAGCCCCCCACCCGTTCAATTTCCTGAGTCTGTAGCACCCGGAGCAGACGAATCTGTGCCCAGGGCGGCAGCTCTCCGATCTCATCTAAAAAAATGGTTCCCCGGTGGGCCCGTTCAAAACGCCCCTTTTTCTGGGATACTGCACCGGTGAAGGCGCCTTTTTCATGACCGAACAGTTCACTGTCAATGAGATTCTCCGGTATGGCACCGCAATTTACCTTTATAAAGGGTTTATCTCTACGGGGGGACAGGCGATGAATGGCATTAGCTATCACCTCTTTACCCACCCCGGTTTCACCCAAAATAAGCACGGTGTTCTTAAGATAGGCCACCTGATCCACTTTTTTAAACACCCCATGAAGTCCATGGGCTGCCCCCACCACATCATCCCCTGACCGGGAAAACAGCTCACTGTTAAGATATCGGTTGTCGGCGATCAATTGCTCCTGGAGCCTCAGAAGTTCCTGGTGCTTCAAGGCATTGGCCATGGCAATGGCAAAGGGCTCTTTTAAAAGAGAAAACAGTTTCAGATGGACATCTGTGAATTGATCCGCCCCTTTGGCAAAAAGATCAATCACCCCCAGACGTTCCACCTCAATGTGCAAACGCAGTGCAATAAATGAATACTCCCCCAGATTCAGTTCCCGGGTGATGATACGGCCCATGGGATCCTGTTCAGGATGGTTTATGATCATGGAATTGGTAAGCCGTTCACCGCTTTCAATGGAACGAATAAGCTCCCGGGGAAGCTGTATGGTTGTTTCCATCTTTTCACCCCCGTTGGCATCGGCCTTTGCCACATAGCGAAGCTGTCCCTGACCGGGCTCATAGATGTTAAGATATATCTTATCTGCAGGTAAGTACTGGGAAATATAGGATCTGCACCGGCTTAATGCGACTTCAATGTCAAGACTGCTGCATATCAGCAGGGTGGCTTTTCTAAAAAAAACATCTTTATCCATTAAAAACATCCTGGGTATTGAGAATAAAATTCAGGGGAACGATGGTATTTCACCATATATGGGTATATAACACATAATTTACCATATATGGTAATACAAACAACCAAATACGGTTTTCTATATCAATATTCTTCATAAAGACCTGTTTTTACAAGGCTAAAATCAATGGCACGACTTTTGCTAAGATTTAGATAAAAAATCAATACATCCCCCAGGAAGGAGAACCACCATGGGAATTTTTAGAAAATCCATACAGTCGCTGCTCGTTGTCACAGGCCCCCATCTGTTAAGGCTAATGCTTTTCAGTTTGGGCTTGGTGCTTAAAACCAGGGGCCTTCTGGACCCTATCTTCAGAAAACGGCTGAAGGAAAAAAACTTAACGGCCCGAATAAGAATCAAAGACAGGAGCATCGGGCGCACCTTTTATTTAAAAAACGGCTCCATTTCCAGCACCAGTGACATGGCTAAGGATGTGGATGTCACCATGACCTTCCTGGATGCCCCCACCGCCGTATATCTCATGCTGCGTCGAAACAACCTGCACGTCCAGATCCATGCCATGAAAAATTTCCACATTGATGTAAAAGGCCCGGATGACTTGACCATCTGGTTCATGCAAACCCTTGTCATGGTGGAAAAGTTTGATTCGCCCAAGGATTTTGGAACCCCCCTTAAAAACGGGGTCATGCGCTACACCAGCAACACCAACGGCGGCCCGGTATTCGTCCATGTAAAAGACGATAAAATCATCCGCATCATTCCCATTGAATTTGATGAAGAAGATGCAAAGCCCTGGACCATATCCGCGCGGGGTAAAGAGTTCACGCCCCCCCGCAAAGGCACCTTGAGCCCCTACGTCTTTGCACTGAAATCCCTTATTTATTCCCCGGATCGCCTGCTTTACCCCATGAAACGGGTGGATTTTAACCCCCATGGAGATCGAAACTGTCAGAACAGAGGCATATCAGGATACCAGCGCATCAGCTGGGATGAGGCCCTTGATATTGTGGCCGGAGAAATCCAGAGAGTCAAGCAAACCTACGGACCCGGTTCCATCATGAACGGCAGCGGCTCCCACCACACCTGGGGGAACCTAGGATACTGGTTGAGCAGCCGCAACCGTTTCATGAACACCATCGGTTACAGTCCCGTGGCCCACAACCCCGACTCCTGGGAAGGATGGTACTGGGGAGCCATGCACCATTGGGGCAACAGCATGAGAAACGGAGGTTCCGACACCTATGGTACCATCGAAGATTGTCTGAAAGAAGCAGAGATGATTGTTTTCTGGTCCAGTGATCCCGAAAGCACCAGTGGGGTGTACGGCGCCTTTGAAGGCACCATCCGACGTCAATGGGCCAAAGAGCTGGGCATTAAAATGGTACACATTGATCCTTATTACAACCACACCGCGGCCCTGTTGGGCGGCAAATGGCTTGCCCCCTTGCCGGATACGGGCAATGCCATGGGCCTTGCCATTGCCCATGTATGGATCACCGAAGATCTTTACGACAAAGAATATGTGGCCACCCGCACCAATGGATTTGAAATCTGGCAAAATTATATTATGGGAAAAGAGGACGGCATTGAAAAAACCCCGGAATGGCAGGAAAACGAAACCCATGTCCCGGCCAAGGATGTCAGGGCCCTTGCAAGACAATGGGGAAATAAGAAAACCTATCTCTCCCCGGGGGGACTTGTGGGATTCGGGGGAGCCTGCAGAAGTGCCACCGGCATTGAATGGGCAAGATCCATGGTGTGTCTCATGGCCATGCAGGGCCTTGGCAAACCCGGTGTAAATCTGGGATGCCTCCAGCAGGGCACCCCGGTGGACACCAATTTCTTTTTCCCGGGATATGCCGAAGGTGGTCTTTCCGGAGACCTTTACGGAACAGCTCTGAGCATGAATCTGTACCAAAGAATGCCCCAGCTGCCCACCATGAACACCGTGGCCCAGCTCATCCCCCGCCTGCGCATCCCCGAGGTATTTCTCAACGGCAAATGCGAAGGGTATCCCACAGACCCCAAAAACATTGAAGGCCAATTTAGAAATTTCAAATACCCGGCACCAGGCTACTCGCCTGTTAAGATGTACTATAAATACGGTGGGTCTCATTTTGGTACCATGCCCGAATCCAATCGGTATGCCAGGGCCTATAAAAGTGACAACCTGGAATTTGTGGTGAACCAGTCCATCTGGTTTGAAGGGGAAGCCAAATTTGCTGATATCATCCTTCCTGCCTGTACCAATTTTGAACGGTACGACATCGGAGAAACCGCCAATTCCGGTGGTTACAGCCACCAGCAGTTTACCCAGTGGAACCACCGGGTGATAACCTTCCAGCACAAATGCATTGAACCATTAGGGGAATCCAAATCCGATTATCAGATTTTTCTGGAGCTGGCCCAACGCATGGATCTTGGAGCACCCTTTTCCGAAGGTAAAACCGAGCTTGAATGGTGCAAACGACTTTTTGATGCCAGCGACATGCCCACTGTCATGACCTGGAAAAAATTTCTTAAAAAAGGCTATTATGTGGTGCCGCCCCCCAAGGAAGAACTCAGGGCACCGGTATCCTACCGCTGGTTTGCCGAAGGGCGGAAAAAGGATGTACCGGAACTCTCCCCGTTACCGGCGGATTACAGCGGCAAATGGAGAGAAGGCCTCCAGACCCAGACGGGAAAACTGGAATTTGAATGTTCAAGCCTTAAACGGTTTGCACCGGATGATCCCGAACGGCCCGTCATCTCAAAATATATCACCTCCTGGGAAGGACCTCGCTCCACCGAAATTTTAAAAAAATATCCGCTGCAGATGATCTCCCCCCATCCCCGGTACAGTTTTCACACCATGTTTGACGCCAAGGACGGGCACATCAATGATGTAAAAGATCATCGGGTCCTCATTGATGGACACTATTACTGGATTGTTCGCATCAACTCCCTGGATGCCCGGTACCGGGGCATTAAAAACCACCAGCTGGTGGAAATGTTCAACGACCGGGGCAGCGTGGTGTGCGCGGCCCAGGTAACGGAACGGATACCGCCTGGAGTAGTGCACTCCTGTGAAGGATCTGCCCAGTACAACCCATTGGGAGAACCAGGAAACTCCACGGACATCGGCGGCTGCATAAACCTGTTGACGCCGGGAAAAGGAATCATTAAGAAATCCCACTCATCGGCACCCAACTCCTGCCTTATTGAGGTGAGGCTCTGGGAGAAAAAAATATCAGAAAAATCGCACACCCACGGCTCAACCCATGGAGAGGATAAATAAAATGAAACAATGGTGCATGGTCATCGACATTGAAAAATGTGAAAACTGCAACAACTGCTTTCTTGCCTGCAAGGATGAACACGTGGACAACGATTGGGAAGGCGTTACCATGGCCCAGCCCAGCCACGGTCATCGCTGGATGAATATACTGAGAAAAGAGCAGGGAACCTTTCCTAATATCAGTGTGGCCTACCTGCCAAAGCCCTGTTATCATTGTGCAGATGCCCCCTGTGTGCAGCACAGCCACAATGGAGAAGTCATCAAAAGAGAGGACGGCATCGTTATCATTGATCCCCGCCGGGCCAGGGGGAAAAAGGACCTGGTAAAAACCTGCCCCCATGGCGCCATCTTCTGGAACGAGGAGAATCAGATCCCCCAGAAATGCACTCTGTGCGCCCATCTTCTGGATGATGGGTGGAAGGCACCCCGGTGTGTTCAGGCCTGTCCCACAGAAGCACTGACCTTTCATTGCCTGGAGGCGGAAGAGATGGCAGCCTTTATTGCAGACAATGCTCTGGAGAATCCGGCAGGTACCACCAATGGAACTGGAGGTGTGGTCTATTACAAAAACAGCCATCTCTTTTATAAAGGGTTCATTGCTGGCAGCGTGGCCACCCGGGAAAAAGGAATTGAAGAATGCGTACCGGATCTCACTGTGAGCCTTTTTAAAGACGAAAAAAAAATGGCCCAGACCACCACCGATGGATTTGGAGACTATCGTTTTGAGAATATTCCACTTAACAGCGGTTCTTATACCATAGTGATAGCCCGGGAGGATGAGCCATTAAAAGAGATAAGCTACATGATGGGCAAAAGTGGTTTTGCTGAAACCACCTGGATTGAGATCGGTTTTTTATAAAACAGCTGCCAATGTACAAACAGCCTAACTATAAGGCTTACAACCTCTCAACATTTCAGTGTAGTAAAGCTTGCTTTTCCTTTAAACGCCGGGTAGTATTTTAAAAAATTTCATGAATGCCAACAAATTATGATCGAGAGCTAATAATTTTTAAGCTAAACATCCAAATCAACACTCGTAAAGTGTACCGTTTTCATCATAAAAAAGTGTTCAAAATATTATCGCTATGATATTCAGGAGACAACACGAAATATCGTGTAAAAATTTTATAATAGATGACTTCAACTTTTGTTTTTCCAAGAACAAACGTTCATACTCATAAACTTATTTTTAGAAGCCCGCAATTCGGGGAGATAGCAAAAACTATTGTTTCCCAAAAGTGCAAATTACTTTTTGGGTCATATGAAGGATGCCAAAAAATGGATATTTTTATTCATGAGAAGTCTCTTAAACCGTATTTTGTTTTATCACGGAAGGATTATATATGGCCTTTGTATCGGTAAAAGTGATTAAAGATTTATTAACGGACGAGCAGAAAGTAAAAATTCAATCTGGCATAACCGATGTTATGACCAGTGTAATAGGAGAGGACAGAAAAAATGAGTTAAAACAGAATATATGGGTAGTTATTGAAGAAATTCAAGATAAAAATTGGTCCTTTGGAGGGGAGGCGGGCTCACTGGAATTATTAAATATATTTACTAAGGATCTTTAGTGTTATCCTTTTGATCTTAAAATCAACTTTTTTCGCCAAAGGATAAATAGACAATGCAGTGCAACAAATGCCACATTACCATCGAACGTAATAGTGAACACGACATATTAAATGGACATGAACTATGCAGCAAGTGCTACAACAAGTACTGTTCACCCCAAAATATTAAAGAGAATATCCACTCAAAAGAGTTGCATTGGGAATATAAATGCCAAACATGTTTAAACGTTTTCTCCATCAAGGTTCCCCATGGCCCAAAGGAAGAAAAGGCTGTGAGGTGTTCAACCTGTGGAAGCAGTGATATCCAGAGAATCAACAAATGTAATCTTTCCAATACGGCTGCCGGGGGTTGATAGTCAGAAATGGAAACCGTGTGTTTCTAAAAAATGCTGTCTCCTTGAGTATCAATAAATGGTATGCTATTAATCGGGTGCCTCCCATTGGAAGATTGAGCAGGGGCTTATCGGAAATAAGCGTCAATATTTAGAGGGCCTTTTTATCCCCAATTTCATCATTCTTGACTCAAGAGTAGATGGTTTCATATCTAAAATTTCTGCAGCACCTTTTTGCCCTCTGACTCGCCAATTGGTTCGTTTTAAAACTTTAACTATATGCTCTTTTTGGACATCATTAAGTGTCATATTGGCACCATCTGAGGGTATTGGATTTTGTATTATTTCAACTTTTAGTTTGTTTCCCGGTGAAATAATAACGGCACGTTCTATGATGTTTTTTAACTCTCTAACATTGCCTGGCCAATGATGGGCCTGCAGAATTTTCATTGTATGATTACTTATATAATCAATTTTTTTTCCCATTTTTTCACAAAAATACTTCACAAAAAACCAGATCAGAGAAGGAATATCTTCACGTCTTTCCCGAAGTGGCGGAATGGTAATGGGAAATACGTTTAATCGATAGTAAAGATCCATTCTGAATTCACCGGTTTCAACGGCACGCATAAGGTTTCTATTGGTAGCTGCAATAATCCGCACGTCCGATATGATGCTTTCATGGCCACCAAGCCTCTCAAACTGTTTTTGTTGAAGGACACGAAGTAATTTTGATTGTAGATCCAGGGGTAACTCCCCTATTTCGTCAAGAAACAAAGATGAACCATGGGCCAATTCAAAACGGCCGATTCGTTTTGATTGTGCGCCGGTATAGGCACCTTTTTCATGTCCAAACAGTTCACTTTCAACCAGATTGGACGGCAGCGCTGCACAATTGAGCGTTATCATGGTACGATTCTTACACCGACTGAGATTGTGAATGGCCTGGGCCAATAACTCTTTACCGGTCCCGGTTTCTCCTAATATCAGTACGGTGGAATCCGTTACTGCCACCTGTTCCACCTGTGCCAGCACCTTGTTAATGGAGGGACCCTGCCCGATGAATTCCCCGTGGGCATGCTGAAGGTTTATCTCTTCTTTTAAAAATGTATTTTCAGCCTCCAGATGCTCTTTTAACTGGTTGATTTCAGCAAAAGCTCTGTATAGTTTTTCTTCTGCTCTTTTCCGCATTAACGCATTCGCAAAAACCTGACCAAGCAAATTGAATCTCTGCAAAAGCTTATCATTCCATTGCTGGTGGGAGAGCACAGATACAAATCCCAGCACTCCTAAAAAAGTACCCGCAACGGCCAGTGGAATAAGTACTGATGATTTGATTTTATTTTGTGAGAAATGGGCCTTTTCCGCCCACGCTTCATCGGGCAGGTCATCCGGTGAGTCAATTACCAGGGCTCTTCCGTTGTAAAGCATTTTTTTATACCATGGCAACTGCTTGTTGATAACAATGTCCGGCATTCTGGGAACGCCCGGTGCGGCATAGGCATGGGTGACTCTCAGTTTGGTTTTGTCACTGTTGAATTCAGCGACACTACTTCTGTCAATTCGCAAAATCTCAACAATCTGTTTCAAGCTGCATACAATTTCAGTGTCAATTTTAGTGGCTTCTAAATTGATAAATCTTGTGGATAGTTCAGCAAGCATTGTTTCAAATCTAAGCCGTTCCTCAACTGCACCAACTCTGTTTATCTCCTTTATCATCATCGTCCCCATTCCAATTTAACGTTCACCCACCTTGTCACGAAGGCTCATGTTGTATTTCAGGGTCTTATATGGATAGGCTCAGGCTTGCGTTATGTTTATGTGCATTATCATTGAAGATCTTTGTATGTATAAATTGGCCTTGGTCACGCCAATAACACAAGCCTGACCCCATCGACATAGCAAACATTTCGGCATAATAGACAAAAGACCCCAAAATGCAACATGAGCCTTCTCGAATTGGTGGGTATTTTTTTCGACAAAGCGACTCCGATATATCGTGCGAAACCCGAAATATGGGATAAGCACCCCAACTCTTATCTTATACAATAGCTTTTGTCAAACCTTTATTCCCCTTTGATATCAGCACAATATAATTAATTACATGTAATTTCAATACTGGCATCAATTTTGAATATAATTAATTACATGTAATTTCAATACTGGCATAAATTTTGAGCTCTCTATTGTGAAAAAACGTCCGAAACATCTATTTTATTCTCAGGAGTTCAAAATTTTATATCACCTGAAACGATCCTTTGGAAGACGGACTGGCCAATACGTCAGACATACATCCCAAAATTCATGGAGTCATATTGTCCTATCCGTTCAAGGGCATGAACCAAATTGAAAAAATAGAATTTATGCTGATCTAACCCACTATCTAACAAAATGTGAGCTGTTTAATAAACGGTGGATCAAAGGAATAATAATAACATAAGGAGAACGATAATGCGCAATAGCAGCGATGTACAGATTTTTCCAACGACAGTATGGTCGGCTGGTGCAGGATGTCATGGTGCCTGTGGACAAAAACTCTATGTCAAGGATGGAAAGCTTGTCAATATTGAAGGAGATGAAAATGCTTCTTTTAATCAGGGGCGCTCATGTCCCAGGGTGTTGGCACTCAAACAGTATGCATATCACCCGGATAGAATTACCACTCCCCTGAAACGGGTGGGTAAGAGAGGGGAAGGAAAATTTGAACCGATCTCATGGGACGAAGCTTTTGATACTTGTGAAACACGACTAAAAGATATTCGTGCCAAACACGGTGCGGAATCCGTTGTTTTTGCCCAGGGTACAGGTAGAGATGTGGGTGGACCCATCTCCTTCATGGCGTATAATTACGGCAGTCCCAACTGGGTACAACTGGGGCTCTCCGGGCAGTCGTGCTACACTCCCAGGCTTGGGGGGATGAAGGCGACCATGGGAGATTTTGCCGTCATGGATGCATCTCAATTTTCAGAAAAAAGATATGATGATCCGGAATGGGAAGTTCCCAAGGTGATTCTCGTATGGGGACAAAACCCACCCCCCACCTGTTCGGATGGTTTTTTTGGCCACTGGATTGTGGATTGCATGAAAAAAGGAAGCCAGATTATTTCAGTGGATCCAAGACATACCTGGACTTCTTCACGGGCGAAGTACCATTTGCAGATTCGCCCGGGAACCGACGGAGCTATGGCCCTTGGCATGCTCAACATCATCATCAACGAAGAGCTGTATGACAAGGCGTTTGTAGAAAAATGGACCTATGGATTTGACGAACTCAAAGAGAGAGTTCTGGAGTATCCTCCGTCCAAGGTATCTGAAATAACCTGGGTACCTGAAGATCTTATCGTTAAAGCTGCTCGACTATATGCCACCAGCAGCCCGGCCTCCCTTCAATGGGGTGTACCCATTGACATGAATCCGGAGGCGACCAGCGTTGCCCAGGCAATTACTCATCTATGGTCCATCACCGGAAATGTTGATATACCAGGTGGTAACGTCATTGCCAGGCCTTCCCACGGGGTAACCACCTATCCCTACTCCACCGAAGAGCTGGTGGGGCTTTACGGGCAGGAACTTGTGGATAAACTCAATAAATTGCGCATCGGGTGTAATGACTATCCCATGGTGAAAGGCTTTCGAGGATGGGCTCAGCCAGATATGGTCATTGATCAGATTGATAGTGGAAAACCCTATCCCATCAAAGGTGCCTGGATTCAAACGGCCAATGTTCTCGGCGGCCAGGCTGCACGGGCCAGGTTGCACTATGATGCACTGAAGAAGTTGGATTTTGTTGTGGTTGTGGACCTGTTTCATAATCCCACGACCATGGCTCTTGCCGATATTGTATTACCAGCGGCCACCTTTGCGGAAAAGGACAGTTTCAGATCCTGGTGGGTACCCCTTGGTGTAATGCACAAGACCATTCAAGTGGGTGAATGCAAGTCCGATTGGGAAATTAATCTTGAAATGGCCAACCGCCTGAATCCCAATTGTAAATATAAAACGGTGAAAGAGTTGATCAATGACCGCCTGTCAGTTGCTGGCGTAACCTTTGATGAACTGGTGAAGTCAGGTTCCCAGGCAATGCCGCCCAAAGGACACTCCAGCAGGCCGTATCACCGACATGAAAAAGGCCTACTGCGTGGGGATGGTAAACCTGGATTCAACACAGAAACCGGTAAGATTGAGCTCTATTCCAAGGCCTTTGAAAGCTGGGGCATTGACCCACTTCCCTTTTTCAGAGAACCTGCCCAAAGCCCCACACAGGTGCCTGAATTGTACAAAAAATATCCTTTAATTATGATTACCGGCGCACGATCTCATCTCTATTTTCACTCTGAACATCGCATGATTCCCTGGCTGCGTGAAAAAAACCCACATCCCTATGTTGAAATTCATCCGGAGACTGCCAAGGAGTACAATGTCTATGACGGTGAGTGGATTTATCTGGAAAACGATCTGGGTAAAGTCAAACGCAAGGTGCGTATCTCTTTGAGGGTGCATCCTAAGATGATCCAGACCCTTCACGGCTGGTGGATGCCGGAAATGAAAGGCAGTGAACCAGAACTTTTTGGGGTATGGGACTATCAGATCAACAAAATTATTCCCGGGCCACAGGACAGCAATTCAGGTTTTGGTGGTGGTCAGTATAAAACAACCCTTTGCAAGCTAACAAAAATCGCTGAATAGGAGATAACTCATGGTTAAAAATGGATTGTTGATAAATTATGAATACTGCACCGGATGTCACACATGTGAAGTCGCCTGTCAGCAGGAACACGA
This sequence comes from Desulfocicer niacini, assembly GCF_054657595.1. NCBI lineage: Bacteria > Pseudomonadati > Thermodesulfobacteriota > Desulfobacteria > Desulfobacterales > Desulfobacteraceae > Desulfocicer > Desulfocicer niacini. The sequence goes on along the minus strand of NZ_BAAHYK010000036.1, from coordinate 28,052 downwards.
TTATCCAGCTGGGAAATGCGGTATTAAAGTCACTGAATATGTCTATCCCGTGGATACAAGGCCTGTGGCAATCGACTTCTTGCCGTTTGTGACAGAACTCTGTGATCTTTGTGCAAAACGATGTCAGGAAGGAGAAGTGCCAGCTTGCGTAAAACATTGCCAGGCTTTCTGCATGTCATTTGGACCTCTGAACGAATTGGCCAAACAAATGGAAACAACGCCTCGAACTGTTTTGTACGCTCCACACTGATAATAAATTACAACTAATCACCCCATTGCGATTCGGGTAAATGCCGGATCGTAATGAAAACACATAATCCGAAAACAATCAGATGAATGGAGGTAGTTGTGAATAAAGTCAAATCCTTATGTGTGTTATCTGTTTTATGTCTCTTTATATCCTTTGCCAGTCCATGCTTGTCCAAACCGATTACGTTAAGTTTTGCCAATCAGAATCCGGAAACCAGTTGGAGCGGCATGAACGCCATTGCCCCCTGGGCCAGACAGGTGGAAAAAGCCACAAACGGCCGGGTGAAAATTCAGACATATTATAGCCAGACACTTACCAAGGGTAAAGATGCCTGGAATGCAACAAAGCTTGGTATTGCTGATCTGGGATGGTGCTTTCATGGCTACTGGCCTGGCATGACGCCCATTGCCGATGTTATCAGTCTTCCGGCACTGCCATTTAAAACAGCTGAAAAAGGCAGTGAAGTGTTTTGGAAATTGTATGAAAAATTTCCTTCCATTCAAAAAGAATTTTCTGACAATAAAATATTGCTGCTTTTTGCAAGCCATCCCTACATTCTCATTACCACCAATAAACCCGTTAAAACCCTGGAAGACATGAAGGGCATGAAAATTCGCATGAGCGGTGGGCCGCCAACTGAAATGTTAAAAGCCCTGGGGGGAACTCCCATGTTGATTCCCATGCCGGATAATTACATTTCCATGCAGAAAGGGGTCATTGACGGAATGGGAGCACCCTGGGAAGCAATCCATGGCTTCAGACTCTATGAAGTAGCAAAATACTATACCCAAACCCCTTTTCCAGCTGTCTATTTCTCCATAGCCATGAACAAGAGTAAATGGAACAGCCTCCCCAAGGATATTCAGGAGGCCATAATGGGTGTCAGTGGGTTGGAAGGATCAAAATTCTGGGGACACAATTTTTTTGATACGGCCCGGGAAGGGGTTATGGAAAAAATCAAGGAGCAGGGACAAAGTGTTGAGATTATAGATCTGTCAGATGATGAACGTCAAAAATGGCTTGATGTGGCTGGCAAACCCATATGGGACAAATGGGTTACAAAAATGGAACAAAAAGGAGTTTCCAATGCCAGAGAAATTCTCGACACGGCTGTTAAATTAAGCCAGGAATAACGAGTATCCTTCATATTTGCTAAAAAATTTACACTTCTGGGGTAAGGGTGATTGCCCCAGGAAGTGTAAACTGTCAAATAAAGAATGGCGGAGAATCATAGAAGTCCACAATACCGCTCAATTGAATCCAGCGTTTACACACGCAGACCACCAGCCCTGCTGCGCTTCTGAAATCAAGTGATACCTGAGCCGGTGTACCACAAAATCAAACCAATGATCTTCATTGATGATCATTGGCTGTTTTTCCTTATCATATCAGTAACCATTTCTCATAAGGAGGGTCATGCTGACCAAAATTAGTAAAACCGCTACAGGGATAATGATTGCGATCTGTTCAACTGTGCTGGCGATGATGATGTTTCTCACCGCTTTGGATGTGGGGCTTCGTTATCTGTTTAACCGCCCCCTGGCCGGAGCCTTTGAGCTGGTTGAGTACATGATGGCCATTATTGTTCCTTTCAGTATTGTTTATTGTGCATATGAAAAAGCTCATGTATCCGTTGAATTAATTCTGGAGCGTTTTCCCTTGGGTGTACAACGTTTTTTTGATCTCTTTACCACCGCTGTTTCCATTATATTTGTCAGTTTAATTGCCTGGCAAAACTTTCTTTACATCGGCGAGTGTTATGTTTCTGAAATGACTTCAGCCGTTTTGTTAATACCCGCATATCCCTTTGCAGTTCCCCTTGCCATTGGTATTTTAACATTTGCCCTGATTCTTCTTTTGCATTTATCTCAAGCTTTATCGGAGGATTTAAAAAAATGAGTCCAACAATGGTCGGTATTCTGGGCATCTGTATCTTAATTTTTCTTATATTTATTCGCATGCAGATCGGCCTCAGCATGGGAATAGTGGGCTTTCTTGGCTTTGCTTATATTGTTGGCATAGATCCGGCTTTAGGATTGCTGCGAACCGTCCCCTACACAAGCTTTGCGAATCAAGGCATGAGCGTTATACCACTGTTTATTCTTATGGGTTCATTTGCCTTTGCCGCTGGCATGAGCGAAGATCTTTATCGTACGGTGCATAAATGGCTGGGACATTTCAGAGGCGGTCTGGCAATGGCCACGGTGGCTGCCTGTGCATGCTTTGCGGCCATCAGTGGTTCCAGCCTTGCCACTGCAGCCACCCTTGGCAAAGTGGCCATGCCTGAAATGGAAAAGTATAAGTATGATCCTGGCCTTGCAACGGGTTCCATTGCAGCCGGCGGCAGCATCGGGATTTTAATCCCACCCAGCGTAATTTTGATTATTTACGGCATTATCACTGAACAATCCATTGGAAAGCTGTTCTTGGCGGGCTTTGTGCCAGGTGTTCTGGAAGCGGTGTTTTATATTATTGCCATAGTAATTATTACCCGTAAAAACCCAGAATTAGGACCTCCAGGCCCACGTGCCACGTTGAAAGAGAAAATGCAGTCCCTTTTAAAAACATGGGAGGTGATTGTTTTATTTCTCGTGGTGATTGGTGGAATTTACACCGGTGTTTTTACCCCCACCGAAGCTGCCGGTGTAGGTGCATTCGGAACCTTCTGTTTTGCTGGATTGCGTCGTAAAATGACGTGGACTGTTTTTAAATTAAGCCTTAAGAATACCGCCTCAACAACGGGGATGCTGTTTCTTATTGTGTTGGGGGCCATGATATTAGGCTATTTTTTCTCAGTGAGTCGTCTTCCCTTTGAATTGGCCACAATGGTGGGCGAACTACCGGTGAATCGCTACTTTATTTTGTTGATAATATTAGTTGTGGTGGGTCTGCTTGGCACAATCATGGACTCCATGGCCATCGTTTTACTGACGATTCCGGTTTTTTTCCCCATGATTTTAAACTTAGGGTTTGATCCCATCTGGTTTGGTATCCTTGTCGTAAGGGTGACTGAAATGGGCTTGATTACACCTCCTGTGGGTTTGAATGTCTATATTATCAAGGGCATTACAGGGGTGCCCATGGGAACCATCTTTCGGGGCCTCAAACCTTTTTTAATTGCTGACATCTGTGAAATTATTTTTCTAATTACGTTTCCTCAAATCACACTTTTTCTACCGGGGTTAATGTCATCTTAACATGAAATCACAGGGTTTTATCATAACGTCGGCCATTCTGGAAACAGGGGGTTGGCAATAGCAGTATTACAGATAGATTAAAGGTGTTTATACTAATGAAAAAAATTGTCACAAAAGACAAGACCGTTTTAAGATCGCTTGGCCTTGCTGGATATTTTGGTGGCGGTGCCGAGGGCATGGTTGATGTCAAAGACGGCAAGATCGTCAGAGTTCGTCCCATGCAATATGGATGGAAGTATAAAAAAGAAGAGGTACGGCAATGGAAAATGACACGCAATGGAAAATCCATTGAGCCCACCTGGAAATCACTTCCAGGTCCTTTTTCATTGTCATATAAAAAAAGAGTATACTCACCCAACCGTGTTAAATATCCCATCAAACGGGTCGACTGGGATCCCAATGGAGATCGTAATCCTCAAAACCGTGGTAAAAGTAAATACGTTCGCATCTCATGGGATGAAGCCACTGACATTATTGTCGGGGAACTTAATCGCATTCATGAACAATATGGTCATAACGCAGTTCTACTGCAGGGGGATGGTCATGGTGAATGTAAAACCATTAACACTCCCCACGGCCATGCAGGGGTCTTGCTGGATCACCTGGGTGGGTTCACACTTCAAGTACGTAACCCGGACAGCTGGGAAGGCTGGTACTGGGGGGCCAAACATGTTTGGGGTCAGGGTGCACAGGGTGCCATGTATCCAGCGGCGAACATTATTAAAGATACCACGGAGAATGCTGAACAGGTACTTTTCTGGGGATGCGACCCTGAGACCACCCCGTGGGGATTTACCGGACAGTTTGCCAGTCGACTCTGTTACTTCTGGAAAGAGGTGGGTATAAAACAAATTTATATCTGTCCCGATGTCAACTATGGATGTGCCATTCATGCAGATAAATGGATTCCAATATTGCCCAACACTGATTCTGCTCTGCAGCTTGCCATTATATATCTGTGGATTATCGAAGAGACCTACGATAAAAAATATGTTGAAACTCATGCAGTGGGCATGGACAAAATTTCTGATTACGTTCTGGGGAAAGAAGATGGTGTTCCCAAAACTCCAGAGTGGGCGTCAAAAAAATGTGGTGTCCCAGAATGGACAATAAAAGCCCTGGCCCGGGAATTTGCGGCAAAAATCACCTCCATCGCCCATTATTTCGGAGGAGGCTTTATTCGAGGTGCATTTTCCCACGAACCTGCAAGACTTGAGTGTATTTTACTGGGCATGCAGGGGCTTGGCGGCCCCGGGGTTCATCAACATCAATTGACCTACCATGGAATGCCCCGGGCCGAAGGCCTGGCTGGTACCTTTTTCTGGAACCCAGAGATTGAGGAGCGCCTCTCCATGCCGGTTTTGAGTTCAGTAACGGCCTGGCAGGAGCAGATTATTCCTAAAACATTAATTCAAAGGGCCATTGATTCCGATGAACCCATTGTGTTTCATGGGACCGGCGCGCAGAATGCTTTGGTGATGGATCAGTTTAATAGCTATACATTTCCCCTTCCCAAAGAGGACGGTGGCAGTGAGATTCACATGATATGGAGCGATTCTCCCTGCCGGATAACCTGCTGGAACGATGGCCATAAAACGCAATTGTCCATGCGTAATCCCAAAATAGAAACCATTGTGGCACAGCATCCATGGATGGAGAATGACTGCCTGTACGCTGATATTATTCTGCCTGCCAATACCTTCATGGAAGTTGATGATATTCTCACCAACATTCGGCAGGGAATCATGCAACCCAATATTATGATTGCCGACAAAGCCATTGAACCCATTGGAGAGTCCAAAAGCGATGCGGAGATTGTTCTGGAAGTGGGTAAAAAGATGGGGTATGAGAAGGAGCTTACCGATGATATGACAGTCCCGGATCTTCAGAAAAAAATCTGGGAATACATGGGCGGTGAAGATCTGGTCAGCTGGGATCAGCTTCTGGAGAAAAAATACTGGTGTTACAATACGGCTGAGGATTGGGAAGAGGATAGGCCCGGCTTACGAAAATTCTACAATGATCCTGAGCGTTCTCCTTTACCCACGGATACGGGTAAACTTGAATTTTATTCCGCAGCACTGGCCAAAACATTTCCCCATGATAAAGAGCGTCCGCCCATTCCTAAATGGATAGAAAAAAGTCACAATCATGATGATCGTCTGAGCAGTGATCGCGCCAAGGTTTACCCGTTACTGCTGATGTCCAACCATGGTAGATGGCGCGTGCATGCCCAGTGTGATGACATTCCCTGGACCAGGGAAGCCCCCACCTGTAAGGTGGTGGGACCGGATGGGTATAAATATGAACCCTTATGGCTTCATCCTTCAGAAGCCAAAAAACGGGGTATAAAACAGGGTGATATTGTAAAAATATTCAATGAACGTGGCATTGTTCTGGCAGGAGCCTATGTTACGGAACGTGTTATCCCTGATGTCTGTTACATTGACCATGGTGCCCGTCATGACCCCATAAAAACAGGTGCCATAGATCGTGGTGGGGCCATTAATACCATCACCCCGGAAAAGATTACGTCGGATAATTGTGTGGGCAATGTGGTCAGCGGATATCTGGTCCAGGTGGAACGGGTAACCGGCAATGAATTTGACCAGTGGAGAAGAGATTATCCAGAAGCGTTCGAGAGAAAATATGATCCAGGCGCTGGCCTCTGTTTTGACGCCTGGATTGTGGAAGGAAATAAATAATGAAAGCGTTTTATCTTGATTTATCAATCTGTAATGGATGTTACTGCTGCCAAATTGCCTGTAAGGATGAGCATGTGGCCAATGACTGGACCCCCTATGCAAAGCCCCAGCCTGATACAGGACAATTCTGGATCGGTATTGAGGAGCAGGTACGGGGTCAGGTTCCCAAGGTCATGGTTTCCTATATTCCAAAGATGTGCCATCACTGTGATGATGCACCCTGTATTGAACAGTGCCAATCCAAGGCCATAGAAAAACGAGATGACGGTCTTGTGATCATAAACCCCGAAAAATGTACCGGTTGCAAGTTGTGCCGGGATGCCTGTCCCCATGATGCCATATTTTTTAATGAAAACCTCAACCTGGCCCAAAAATGCACCGGTTGTGCCCATCTCCTGGACAATGATCCCGAATGGACCGTACCCCGGTGTGTGGATCAGTGCCCCACAGAAGCCCTTAAATTCGGCGAAGAAGCCGATTTTCAGGATTTTATCAAGGAGGCTGAAACATTAAACCCCGGATCGGGAACCCAATCAAGGGTCTTTTACAAGAACCTGCCCAAAAAATTTGTGGCCGGAACTTTGTATGATCCCTTAAAAAAAGAGGTGATCATAGGTGCCTTATGTACATTGACTGAGAATGATACCGGAGAATCCTTTACTCAAGTAACGGACAACTGGGGTGACTTCTGGTTCCACGGCCTTAGAGATAATTGCAATTACTCGTTGACCCTGGAAAAAGATGCTAAAACACACAACATCCATGATATTTGGACACGGAAGGACATCTGCCTGGGTGATATTCCCATGTCCATATAACTGCCACGGGCAGACCGTATTCTGATCCGGCTCTGCCCACAACGAAGCTTGAAATACGCCCCTGATTTGCGGAGTATTTCATATAAACCGACACGGGCAGACCTTATTTCGTCGCCTGGGTCTGCCCACAACAAATAATGAAAGACTAATATTATGCATTGGGGTCTTTTGTCCATGATTCCGAACTGTATGCGATACCGATGGAGTCAGCCTTGTGTTATTGGCGTATCAACGCCAAATTATGCATACGAAGATCTCCAATGATAATGCAACTAACGAGGTTTGGTCACAACATCTGCCTTTTTGGGGACTCAGTCATTTTTTTATATCGTAAAATTAACCCCATGGTAACAGATTGCACGCTATGCTTAAGCCTGAATTTCAATCCACTTCCAACTCTCCAGGAGTTTTTTAAATTATGTCAGAGATAAAAATTAAAGACAAAACAGTTCTCCGAAGCCTTGGCTTGGGTGGTTTTTTTGGTGGTGGTGCAGAAGGGATGGTGGATGTAAAAGACGGCAAGATTATTCGCATCCGGCCTATGCGCTATGGATGGAAATATAAAAAGGAAGAGGTTCGTCAGTGGAAAATGGAAAAAAATGGAAAATCCATTGAACCTGGCTGGAAATCCCTTCCGGGACCCTTTTCACTGGCATACAAAAAACGCGTCTATTCCCCGAACCGGATACTCTATCCCCTAAAACGGGTGGATTGGGATCCCAAAGGAAAACGAAACCCTCAAAACAGGGGAAAAAGTAAATATAAAAGGATTTCATGGGATGATGCAGCCGAACTGATTGCCGCTGAAATCAAACGCATTCATCAACAATATGGTATTCACGGAATCTTGATGCAAGGGGATGGTCATGGCGAGTGCAAGAGCATTCATACTCCCCATGGTCACCCCGGGACACTTCTGGAATATATGGGTGGATTTACCCTGCAGGTGCGAAATCCGGACAGCTGGGAAGGCTGGTACTGGGGCGCTAAACACGTTTGGGGACAAGGTGTCCAGGGAAATATGTGGCCCGCTGCCAATACGGTGAATGATGCCACGGAACATACAGAAATGATGCTTTTCTGGGGGTGTGATCCTGAAACTACACCCTGGGGGTTTACCGGACAGTTTGCCAGCCGTCTCTGTTATTTCTGGTCTAAAATTGGCATGAAACAGATTTATATCTGCCCGGACCTGAACTATGGTGCGGCAGTGCATGCTGACAAATGGATACCCATACTGCCCAATACCGATGCAGCGCTTCAGCTGGCCATTGCCCATGTGTGGATAACAGAAGGGCTTTATGACAAAGCGTATGTGAAAACACATGTGGTGGGTATGGATAAATTTTCCGATTATGTCTTGGGAAAGGAGGACAGTGTGCCCAAAAGTCCGGACTGGGCCACTAAAAAATGCGGGGTTCCCCAATGGACCATAAAGGCCCTTGCAAGGGAGTTTGCAAAAAAAATAAGCTCCATTGCGCATTACTTTGGCGGCGGATTTATCAGGGGCCCGTTTTCCCATGAAAATGCGCGTCTGGAGGTCATCCTCCTCGGTATGCAGGGACTTGGCGCACCCGGAGTTCATCAGCTGCAACTGACCTATTTCGGAATGCCACGAAGGGATAATTTAACGGGGGGAATCTGGAATCCTGATATTGAGGAGCGTCTCTCCATTCCGGTTATGTCATCCATTACGGCCTGGCAGAAACAGGGATTACCCAAATGCCTTGTTCACAAAGCCATTGAATCGGATGAGCCCATTACATTTCATGGTACCGGTTCCATTGAGGGGATGGTTCAGGATCAGTTCAACAAATACACTTACCCCATCCCCAAAGAGGAAGGCGGAAGTGAAATTCATATGATCTGGACAGACACACCGTGTCGCATTACCTGCTGGAACGGTGGTAATGAAACGGAAATGGCCATGAGAAATCCTAAGATAGAAACCATCGTGGCCCAGCACCCATGGCTGGAAAATGACTGTCTCTATGCAGATATCATTTTACCGGCCAATACCATGATGGAGGTCGATGATATTGTTACCAACGTTCGGCAGGGAATTCCACAGCCCAATATTATGATTCAAGACAAAGCCATTGAATCCATTGGAGAGTCCAAAAGTGACTTTGACATTGTCTGTGAAGTGGCCAGGAAAGTCGGACTTGCCGAGGAAATGACCCAGGGCCTGTCCGTAAAAGCTATGCAAAAGAGAATCTGGCACCACATGGGGGGAGATAAAATTGTTAAATGGGAACAATTAAAAGAAAAAAAATATTGGATGTACAATACCGCCAAGGATTGGAAAGATGACCCACCGGGCTTTCGAAAATTTTACGAAGACCCTGAAAAACATCGACTGGGCACTCCCAGTGGAAAATTAGAATTTTATTCTAAGGCGCTGGCCCTCCATTTTCCAGATGACAAAGAACGCTCTCCAATTCCCAGGTGGGTAGAAAAAAGTGTTATGCACGATGAACGTATTTCCAGCAATCGGGCAAAAATATACCCTTTGCTTCTCATGTCCAACCATGGTCGCTGGCGGGTTCACTCCCAATGTGATGACATAACCTGGACCCGAGAGGTTGGGACTTGTAAAGTAACGGGCTACGATGGTTATAAATACGAGCCATTGTGGCTCCATCCCTCAGAAGCCGCAAAACGAGGCATTAAACATGGCGATATTATCAAAATTTTCAATGAGCGTGGCATTGTGCTTGCGGGTGCCTTTGTCACTGAACGTCTTCGTCCCGGGGTTGCATACATTGATCATGGGGCCCGGGCAGATGCCATCAAGATCGGTGAGATTGATCGCGGAGGAGCCATCAACACCATCTCTCCGGATGGAATAATATCAGAAAACTGTGTCGGACAGGCCACAAGCGGTTATCTTGTAGAGGTTGAACTATTAAGTGGAGAAGAGATGGATCAATGGCGGAAAGATTATCCAGAATCATTTGAAAGAAAATATGAAGCGTCCGCCGGTCTCCGACTTGATGCTTGGGTTGTGAAGGATACTGTTTAGTCAAACCACAGGTGGTGCTTCTTGACCATCTCCTAGGTTATGAAATGTACTTCAGTACTATACGCGATGATATCAGTTACACCTGACAAATACCGATAACAGCTGAATGCCGGTTCGGATCATTGACAAGGAGAAAAGATGACAATTATAACCTTTTCCAGGACATCCTTTAGCAACGGGGAAAAAATAGCCGAAAGTATTGCCAGCCGTCTTGGATATCCATGCCTTAGGAGGAGAGATCTCATCTTAGCAGCTTCCGAAGATTTTGATTTTCCTGAAACCAAACTTATTGAAACCATGGAAGAGCCTCCAAGGATATGGCAACAGGATCGTGACAAGCAGGGTGCTCATTATAATCTGATCAGGGCCACATTCCTCAAACGATGCAATGAACAAGACAATCTTATTTACCATGGTTTTGCCGGGCAGGCGTTGATCAAACGCATACCACATGTACTCCGCATACTGGTTATTGCTGATAAAGAATATCGGATAAAGGAAGCCATGAAACAGTTATCCCTGCCCCATGATCAGATCGTTGAATTGATAAGCAAGGGGGATAAAAAAATAACAAAATGGACCCAGTGCATGTTCGGTTTTGATTGGCGGGATCCATTTTTATATGATTTAGTCCTGCACATGGGAAGGATCAGTGTAAAAAGCGCGGAAGAAGCCGTCTTGAAAATCATCAATTCTGAAGATTTTAGAGCCACTCAATTGTCCCAAATGGCCTTTAAAGATGAGTTTCTTGGTAGCCTGGTCTGGTCTGTGTTGACAAAAAACAAGCTGACAAGTACGGCTAATGTTGAGACCATTGCTAAAGATGGTCTTGTTACCATAACTGGTGTAGCCCGTTCCGAAGAACAATTAAAGGAACTCACTGCTATCACCCAAAGCGTAGACGGCGTAAAACAAGTAAAAAATGAAGCAGGGATTGGTTCCATCTGGCGTTCATAGTCCAAGGTGGATTTTCCAGATCTTATCCCTCGCCTGCGCATCCCCGAGGTATTTCTCAACGGCAAATGTGAAGGGTATCCCACAGACCCCAAAAACATTAAAGGCCAAATTAGAAATTTCGGACTTGGTTCCAACTTCGCCCACCCATCTCTAAGCAACTATTGTGAATCGAGAATGAAGGAAATCAAGGAAAATTTCGGTGCCGAAGCAGTCATTTTTGCCCAGGGAACAGGGCGGGACATCGGTGGCCCACGCCCTTATCTGCCTCTGGACCATCACCGGCAACATAGATGTTCCCGGCGGAAATGTCATTGCCCGGCCCTCCCATGGTCTCCTCCTACCTCTATTCCACCGAAGAACGGGTAGACCTTTATGGGGAAGAACGGGTCAACCGGGATTTGAAACACCCACCGGTATTTTCCAGATTTACGACGGGGAATGGATTTATATCAAAAATGATATGGGCCGGGTCAAACGCAAGGTAAAGATTACCCGGCAGATTCGTTACAATCAGCATATTTAACCGCAAAAAATTAAATATGCTTGCATTTTTGAGCCCATTGTATATATCATGTATCTAATGAAATAATTTCATAACTTCTTTTATTTATGATGGGTTCGTAAAAAATTCAAGATCACTTTTCCAACACATTCTGTGGTGGATTCCTCAATTTTTAACACCAACAGAACGCAGATTCAAACGCACCGACCAACTTTTTTCACACACATCATTATAAAAGCGGTAATACAATCGGCGAAGATCATGAAAAGACATAAATGGAAAAAGATATCTCCAAAGAGCTTCTTTTTTGTGATCCTGGCATCTGGAATGGTATGTTTATCCAATTTCAGGCCAGCACGGCTGAATGCCGCCCCGTTACCAGACCATTCGAATCATTTCTCACATCCCCCCCCCACAACACATGATTCGGAACACTTGTTTTCTCTGCCCCTGGAAGATTTAATGAACGTCCGAATCCAGGCCGGAACCATCACAGGTATGTCCGCAGCAAAGGCACCGGTTGCAAGAACACTCATAACCACCGAAGACATCAGACGAACACCGGCCAGAAACATCATGGATCTCATTGAAGTGTATGTGCCTGGTGCCACCTTTGTGAACCATATGAATGGTCCCCGGTTTGGTTTCAGGGGCGTTCTGGGGGACCAGAACTATCACTATCTGTTGCTGGTCAACGGTAAAAATATGAATTTTAAAACCCAGGATGGGGCCCTGGTGGAAATTTTCAACCGGGACATGAACGATATCAAAGAAATTGAAATCATCCGGGGCCCCGGCTCTGTCACCTACGGTTCCGGTGCCATCGGGGGCGTTATCAATATTATCACCCACACTGCCAGAACCAGCAAGGGAAGCCAGGCAGGCATTGAAGCAAATGCCCGTTACCGATATCAAACCGTCTATGCCTCCCAGGGATATGAAAACGATAAATTTCAATGCTATCTATACGGCAGTTACAGCCGTTCCGATGGAGAAAATAACACGAAGTGGTTATACGTGGATCGCGCCCATGGGTATGGATTCGGCTTTATGTCAGACCATTGGGGAAACAAAGGATTGGGATCCAATGAACCGTCCTACCTGTCTGATTTCATCGACGCACCCCAGGTCAAACTCCATCTCAACCTCTCTTTTTTGAACAACTGGCATCTATGGTGCAGATATTCCTCTTACAGCTGGCAAAGACTGTCCGAGGAAACCGCTTATGCCGACGGCGACAAATTTGCAGGCTCACGCACCCGCAGTGCTGTGATTGAACTGGAGAAAACCCACTCCTTTTCAGATCGCCTTTCTCTGGAAACCCGCATTGGTTTTGACTCCATCTCTTTCAGGGAAATTGCCGGTTACCAGGGGATAAATCAGCCCCAGAAAGATATCACCCAATACAACAACTCCTTTTCCGAGAATGAAATAAATGCAAAAGCAATGCTGCATTATGAACTCAATGAAAAATTTCGTTTTGCCCTGGGCGGCATCTACTCCCATGAGTACTGGCTGCCGGAATGGGGAGAGGAGGATAATACCTTTGTTCTTAACATGAGAAATCCCATCCGCTTTGCCGTTCTCACGGATGATTCAAAGTTTTACCAGACATACGGAGACGAGGTCTCAACGGTGATGCCCCATCTCAAATCCAATTCCTATTCCATTCTGACCGAAGCCAATCTGGCCTTCCACCCCTATTTCCATGTACTTCTCTCCGGCAGAGCAGATAAAAATGACTATACAAATTGGTATTATTCCCCCCGGTTGGCCATTATCTCCAGCATAACGGATAAAGACATTGTACGCCTTGTCTGGCAAAGATCCGTTCGTATTCCCAATTTCCCTGAACTTTACACCATGCATTACAATGGCCAGGAACCACCGGACCCGGAAACCCTGCTCAACTATGAACTCATGTACGAGCATAATTTTGGAAATATGAATTTAAATACCAATTTTTATTATAATATACTGGACGAAGTCTCCTGGACGGAATCAGGGGCTGATGTGGTGGGAAGTCTCAAACTGTGCGGCATTGAAGCAGGGCTGACCATTAAAGGGGAAAAAAATACCACAGGTCTCACATACGCCTGGACCCATCAACTGGATTATGATCCCGAGATTATCATTCCTGCAGATTTGACAAATCCTGATGGTGCCCCCATGCCTGTTGATAATTATGCAGAAAACCGCATTAACAATTTTCCCAGCCACACCATTAAATTCTTCTGGCATCATATGTGGTCATCCACCCTGAAATCACACATCAATGGACGATTTTCCTGGGGACAAAATCAAATTGACCTGCTGGACATGTTCAAAAATGTGCACAATGCATATGGCAATGACGCCTCAAAAGAAGAGATGAATGATATTTATGATGCCTTGACGGATCACGGTTACGGCAAACCCTCTTTTACATTGAACACCTCTTTTTCCTGGAGACTTCCCTGTAATCCCCCTGCAGAATTAACCTTGTATGCCATGAATCTGGTCAGTTGGAATCATGTTCGCTATGCCATACAATTTTATGAAGATCTGTCCCGACAATATCCCCGCCAGGCCTCATTCATTGAAGAGCCGGTTTCCCTGGGCATGAAACTGGAATTTCGGTTTTGATTTTTTTTAACCATTACTCCCCCGGCAGACGCCTGAATATGGGCGGTCTTATGGCATGTTTACCCTGTCAATTGTCAACACCCATTCGATTATTGCAGATAAAAGTCAGATATTTACTGTTTATATTGATGGCAGCCCACAGCCTTGTACCCATTCACGGAGATAATTATTTTTCCGTGACACCCTCCCTGGCACAGCCATCAAAACAGAACGAATACCTTTTAAAATCGGTGTTTATGGAGCGTTTTACCCGCTTCATTCAATGGCCGAAACCTTTCATTGAAAAAGATAAAAATCAGCATTTTATCATCGGCGTTATCGGTCCCAACCCCTTTGATGATATCCTCCAGACCGTTTTTTCCCGGCAACCCATCAAAGGAAAACCCGTTGAAGTTCGGTTGCTGAATAACCTGTTTGAAATTGCCGGATGTCACATGCTTTTCATCGGAAAAACAAACCGTCAATCTCTGTCAAATATTGTGAATTATTCACGAAACTTTCCGATTCTCACAATTTCGGACAATACAGGCTATGCAAGCTGGGGCGTTCACATAAACATGTATGTTGAGAATGAACAAATTCGGTTTGAAATCAACAATGAAGCCGCTTCGGCATCTAACCTGAACATCAGTTATTTACTGCTCAAAGTGGCCCGTATCGTGAAAACCATGGAGGAAAAGAGCCAATGAGTTCTCTTTTTGTTTCCATTCGAACAAAACTCATTGCCATTATTCTGCTGGTGGCCATATTGACCATCGTTCCCGTCTATATGTTGAGCGGATGGTTGCAATACCAGAGCTTAAAAAAAGAACTAGTACAAAATATACTAATAAATGCCAAAGTCGTAGGTGAATATTGCGTTTCTCCCCTGATTTTTGAAGACCGGCCGGGTGCCACAGATATTCTGAACAAAATGGCACATGTGGCATATATCCAGTCGGCATCTCTGTATGATAAATTCGGCAGCATATTTTCCTTTTTTAACCGCAACAACGAGATCCCCCCAACTGAAGCCCCGGATTATAATGATGGATATTTCATGGGGAACACCTTTCACATTGCTGTTCCTGTGGTGTATCAGGGGAAAAATTACGGTACCATTGTGATTAAAGCGCTCACCAATGAGATGATCCAGAAAACCCGATCCTTCTACTTGACGCTTTTCCCCGGAACCCTGTTAATTCTGGCCCTTGCCGTCTTTCTGGCCATCTGTGTTCAAAAACAGATATCTGGCCCCATTACCCAGCTTGCAGACATCACACGAACCATTACCACCCAAACGGATTATTCCATCCGTGCCCCCCAGGGGAAAAATGATGAAATCGGCTATCTTTGCACTGGTTTCAACAATATGCTGGACCATGTTTCGCAGCGAAAGAAACAACGGGATGAGGCCATTGCAAAACTCAGGCAGAGTGAAACAAAATTTCGTGAGATGGTTGAAAATATCAATGACTGGGTATGGGAATGTGACCTGGATGGTAAATTTACCTATTCCAGTCCGGCCGTGACAAAAATTTTAGGTTATACCCCTGAAGAGGTGGTCCATAAACTTTTTACGGATTTTGTCCACGACGATTTGAAACCTGGGGCAGAAAAACGTTTCAAAGCCCTTGTCTCTTCAAAAAAAAGCAGCACCAACGAGATGAGCATCAATATTCATAAGAACGGTGATGATATTTATCTGGAAACATCGGCTCACCCCGTTTACGACAATCAAGATGAACTGATCGGATATCGGGGGATTGACCGGGACATCACCCAGCGGGTTGAGGCTGAAAAGCAGCAGACCCGGCTGGAAAACCAATTACACCAGGCCCAAAAAATGGAATCCGTGGGGCGACTTGCCGGTGGCGTGGCCCATGATTTTAACAATATTCTCAGTGTCATCATTGGTTATGCGGAACTCTCCTTGCCGGACATTGATGAAACAAATCCCCTTTATGAAAACATTGCCACCATCCTGGAATCCGGACATAGAGCAGCCAGGTTAACCCAGCAATTGCTGGCCTTCAGCAGAAAACAGATCGTTCAAAAGAAAACCCTCAATCTTAAGAAAGAAATCGACAATATCATTAAAATGATCGGTCGCCTTTTGGGTGAAGATATACACATCCGTGTTATTCACGGGGGAGAAAATTTTCTGATCAGAGCAGACAGATCCCAGCTGGAACAAATTATTCTGAACTTGAGCATAAACGCCAGGGATGCCATGCCCCAGGGTGGACAATTGACCATTGAAACAGAGGAAATAAGCCTGGAAGATGCGACGTTGAATTACCATTTTGATATTACGCCTGGGAACTATATCCGCATCACCGTTTCTGATACCGGCGAGGGGATGTCAAAGGAGATTCTTGAACATATCTTTGAACCTTTTTATACAACAAAAGGTCAGGGAAGAGGCACGGGGTTGGGGCTCTCCACGGTGTATGGCATCATCAAACAAAACAACGGGGATATTGATGTATACAGTGAACCCTCACAGGGCACCGCCTTTAAAATATATCTGCCCCGGGTGTATGAAACATCTGATAAAGAAAGCATGGCGATGTTCAAGAAGCCCATGGAAAATCGAAAATGTACGGAAACCATTCTTCTGGTGGAAGATGATGACATGGTTCGTAACATGATCAATAAAACCCTTTCATCCCTGGGATATACCATTATTGAAGCCCAAAACGGGAAACAGGGAGAAACGGTTTTTAATACCTTCAAGGGAGCCATAAACCTGCTGCTCACCGATGTTGTCATGCCAGAACAAAATGGTATTGAACTGGCAAAGGCGCTTCAAAGACTGGCTCCGGGACTGAGGGTGCTTTTAATGTCCGGCTACACTGAAAATGCCCTTATTCGCAGCGGTCTTACAGACCTTAATACCCACTTTATCCAGAAGCCCGTCACCCCGAAAACCATTTCACTGGCGGTTCAAAACGTTCTTGACAATTGACGACAGATTCCTCAAAGGCAACATTGGGACTTGATCATCGCAGAACACCCGTCTCAATTTTGGTGATTGATCATAACCAACTTTTTGAGCGCCTCATAGGGCTGAGCCCCCACAAGCCGGTCTGTTCCCATGAAAAACGTTGGGACAGCGGTAATGTTCTTTGCCTTTGAAAGCGCCCAGTCCGCATCCACAGCATCTGAAAACGCTCTGGTTTCAATGATTTGCATCCCCTCTTCCGGATCCAGGCCGGACCGATTTATCAGGTCTGACAGCACGTCTTGGTCAGCAATGTTTCGTCCCTGTGCAAAATAGGCCTTGAAGGCTTCCATGTGGAACTGATGCCCTCTTTTTTTTGTTTCTGCCCACAGGCCGATCTCCTGGGCAAGGCGACTGTTATAAGTCATCTTTCTGTCACCCAGCTCAAGCCCGAATTTTGCGGCGGTGCGTTTCAGATGGGCCATCATTTCATCCACATTCACCTGTAAACCCTTTTTCTGGAACAATTCATCCAGGGTACGGCCCTGTTGTGGGGTGTCTGGATGCAGGGGAAAAGCCCGCCATTTGACATGGATACCGTACTCATTTTTCAGTCTTTCAACACTCCCGGTGATGAAGTAACACCAGGGTCAGACATAGTCAGAAAATATTTCAAGCGCCAGGGATGGTGCCATGTGTAATCTCCTTTTATATTTTCTTTTTAATATCCTGCACAGCGTCTTTCAAAATCTCCAAGACATTGCCGCCGGTTTTTTTTGCTATAATATGCGCATCATCAACAATTTGTCTGGCATGAACGGATATGGTCTTCTCATCTGGCAAAGCCATACCAGATTTTTCATATTTCCAGGCAAGAAGCTTCTTTGCAAAAGCAACCTCTTGTTTTCTAACGAATCCGTTCTTTCCAAAAATGCTCATGGGCTGAATCCTTTTTATGCCATCAGAGACAAGGGCTTTGATGGTCTTTTTGTCCGACGAATAAAAAATGTAAGCAAGCACCTCCCTTTATTATCCTGTTCCCAGATGAATAGGAAGGTATTTAGCATTTCTATCTTGTTCATCACAGTTATAAAAACTAACAATTTGCCATAGTGAGTTCATCCCTTGTATTGTACTCAGTCTGTTCAGGCTGTGACGTGCCTGCAAACGAAAACACGACCAAGGAAACAGGTATTCGATAATGGGTTTAGACAAAAGACCAATGACCGGAAAATGGATTATTGTCATCCTGATCATCGGATCGATCATCCTATTTTTTTCCACAGGGATGCACCACTATTTAACATTGGACTTTATCAAGGCCTCCCGGATACGCTACCAGGAAATTTATGTTCAACATCCGGTTAGAGTCATCGCTGCCTTTGTTGCTTTTTATATCCCGGCAATTGCCCTGAACCTACCCGGCGCAGCGGTATTGGGGTTGGCTGCCGGGGCACTGTTCGGCCCCCTGACCGGCACGATCATCATTTCCTTTGCAAGCAGTCTCGGTGCTGTTCTGGCTTGTCTGCTCTCACGCTATCTGTTGCGGGACTGGATTCAAAACAGATTCGGAGCAGCCCTTACGACGATCAATCAAGGCATCCGCAAAGAGGGCGTTTTTTACCTCTTTTCCCTACGTCTCATCCCGGTGATTCCTTTTTTCCTTATTAACATGGCCATGGGACTTATGCCCATACGATTATGGACATTTTACTGGGTCTCTCAACTGGGGATGCTACCGGGCACGGCCATCGTTGTCAATGCGGGCAGTCAGCTGTCCCAAATCGAATCCATGGACAACATTGTTTCCCCCGGATTTCTCGTTTCTCTGGCCCTGCTTGGGCTGTTCCCGCTGGTCATAAAAAAATTACTTGCCTTTTACCGCAGTCAGTCCCCCCAAAAGCCCTGGAACCGCTTATGAATCCTGTTGCCCCTGACCGTATCCCTGACATGACGACCCAACAGGAAATTGATGGCACCGAACAGGCCTCTTGATCGGTCGGTACCCCTTTCAGACATGGCATGACAGAAGCGATTTTCAATACAGGTTTCAGATGGATGGACAATGATACAGATGTTTTTTAACCTATTAACAGCAGTGCATTTTATTTCCATTGGCGGCCTTGCCCTATACGGGTTCCATCGTATCTGGATGATCTGGTGTTGGTACAACCGCACCAGGGTAACGATCAATCCAGACCGATCATGGCACCCATCCCTGCCCTTAGTCACAGTCCAAATTCCCCTATACAACGAGTCCCTGGTCGCAGCACGTATCATTGACGCAGTTGCGGTCTTTGACTGGCCAGAGGATAGGCTCCAAATCCAGGTCCTTGATGATTCTACGGACGGCACACGCCAGATTGTGAAAGAACGGGTGGCTTACTGGTCCGGTCTGGGAAAAAATATATATACCGTTCACCGAACCCAACGTACCGGTTACAAGGCTGGCGCACTGGGTGAAGGTCTGAGACAGGCAACCGGAGAATTTATTGCTGTCTTTGATGCGGACTTTTTTCCCAAACCCGATTTCCTGAAACAGACCATTGTGTATTTTAGCAGACCGGACATCGGTCTGGTCCAGGCCCGGTGGGGATTTCTCAATACCGGGTATTCCTGGGTGACCCGCCTCCAGTCCCTGCTGCTTTCCGCCCATTTTTCCATTGAACATGCCGTCCGCCATTCACGGGGCCTGTTTTTCAATTTCAACGGGACTGCGGGGATATGGCGGAAAAGTGCCATTGACAATTCCGGGGGATGGTCATCGGACACTGTTACCGAGGATCTGGATCTCAGCTACCGAGCCCAGATTGCCGGGTGGAGATTCGTGTATGTGGACCACATCGTTGTACCATCTGAACTTCCGGTAACTCTGTCAGATTTCCGGCGCCAGCAGGAGCGCTGGGTTAAAGGGGCCATACAAACTGGGGTAAAGCTGCTTCCCGGAATAGTGTGCTCAGCCCTGCCCCTCCGCATCAAAATCGAAGCGGCCGCTCATCTTCTGGCAAATTTCTGCTGGATCTTTGGATTTCTTGCAACGCTAACCCTTTACCCAATGCTCATGCACAGGGTCGGAATCGGTATACATGAAATTCTCTGGTTTGACCTGCCCCTGTTTCTGCTCACGGGGGTTGCCGTTATAGCCTACTACATGATTTTTGGATTATGGAAAGGTCTGGGACGACATATAGGGACAATCTTCCTGCTTCCTGCCTTGAGTATCGGGCTGGCCCCCTATTTTTCCCTGGCGGTTATCAAGGGCCTGTTATTCAAAGGTGGTGTATTCCGGAGAACACCCAAGTTCGGGATAACGGCTAATCAAGTTGGTACCTGCCATCCTGTCTACCACAGCCATGTGCTGTTGAACCTGGGAATCAATCTTCCATTATTGTTGTATTCCCTGGTTCCGGTTTCTTTTGCCTGGCAGCGGGGAACCTGGCCAGCCATTCCCTTTCTGTGCTTTTTCCCCCTGGGATTTGCTTTCGTGATTGCCCATGACGGGGTTGAACTCGTGAAAGGGCTGCTAAACGATAGGCGGATCAGTAACGCCCGCTGACACCGAAAATGACTGGTCAATGACCCCAGGAATCAAGGATAGACAATCTTCCATTCTTCAAATCCCCCCTCGAAATTGAAGGCCCCGGGTAGACCGGCCAACTCATGGACCATCCATGCGTAGGCAGAGCGGATACCGCCGGAACAATAGTAGATCACCGGCTTATCCAGTGTTATTCCATGCTTCGTAAACAGGGCCAAGACTGATTCCCGTTCCAGGGGCTGTCGGGTCCTGCCGGTAAAAAATTCTTCCCATGGAATATGTACGGCTCCGGGGATCCGACCCCGGAACCATTCCAGGGTGGAACGGGTATCCACCAGCTGAATGGCTCCGGAACGTTGATGGAGCCCCTGGGCAGAGACCATCATAGTTGAGATTGGACGGGTCAGGTAAACGACCTTTGCCCGGTTCGGAGACTCCCGGCCGGTGAGCAAGGCAAAACCTGCACCGGTCCATGCCTGTACCCCCCCGTCCACAATGGCAATTGGTCCCTGGTGACCCAACCATGCCAGGGTCCAGCAGGTCCAGCCTTCCCCACCCCAACTCGTATCGGCATCACCATAGACGGCTACCGGTGTATCAACGCTGACGCCGAGGCTGCCAAGGGCCTTAGCCAGAATCTCCGGTTCTTGAACCCGGTACGGGATCTTCTGTGCATCTGTCCGGGTATGAGTCTCCCAGGAAAAAGAGTATGCCCCTGGGATATGAGCCTTTTTCCAAACCGTCATGGGCCGTGCATCCAGGAGGATCCAATCGGCCCTGTTCTGGCTCAAGGTCTGGACGTCAATACGTTGCAGCTCCACCCCGTGACACACCTCCGAGCTGGTCAGCGCAACTGCTATCATGATGAAAAGGGGCAGGAACAGTCCTGTACCCCTCCCGATCCAGCCCATGCTGACCGGTTCACTCGTTTTTGTTTTCATGCCTGGTTACTTCTCCTGCCTTGATTTACTACCTTGATTTTCCCCAGCTGCTACCAGAGCTAAATCAATAATTTTATCCCAAACAAGACGCGACGTCCAATTGATAGTTTCCATTAAATCCAGGAACCCAATCGCAACAGACAATGCCGGACATAACACGATACCCACCAGAAAGGTATGCATATCGAAATTTAAAATACCATGAGAACTATGAATATGAACAAACGATTGGACCCAGGGTTGATTTGTCCGTATATTTCAGCTTTTTTTATTCAATTATTTAAATACAAAATCATGGGGGAAGTTCATGAAAATCACAGGGAAATGGCTATTGTTAGCCCTGATAATCGTGGGTCTGGCAGCAGGCTCCTGTTATGCAGGGGCCTGGACCGCAGACAAAGGAGTCGTATATCACAAATTATCGGGCAATGCATATACCGCAGACAAGGCATTCAATGATTCAGGAAGCAGGCAATCCTTTCCTGATCATGGTGAATTTTCAGACACCAACATCACCTACTACATGGAATACGGTCTTTTAGATAATCTGACAATCCTGGGATCGGTGGCCGTCAAACAGCTGAAATCCGAAGACGATCTCCAGATTGCCAGGACCCGGGGATTTTCCGATCTGGACCTGGGCTTGAAATACCGCTTCTTGTCCGGGGACTTTGGCGTGATGTCTATCCAGGGTCTCATCAAAGTCCCGGAATTCTATGATGACACGGATGCCGTTCCCATGGGCAACGGTCAGTACGATACGGAATTGAGAATTCTATACGGCCGATCATTGTATCCCTTCATACCGGGTTACTTTAATATTGAGGCCGGATATCGCTTCAGAGCCCAAGAACCGGCTGATGAATTTCGCTACCTGGTGGAACTGGGTATGGATATCACCCCGATCATTTACAGCCGGGTGAAACTTGACGGCATTACCGGCATGGATAACGCTGATCTCCAGGTTGATCCAACGGGTAATCCAACCACAACCCTTGACTATGACCTTGGAAAATTGGATCTGGCCCTGGGGGTCAAATTATCC
Organism: Desulfocicer niacini; assembly: GCF_054657595.1. Classification (NCBI taxonomy): domain Bacteria; kingdom Pseudomonadati; phylum Thermodesulfobacteriota; class Desulfobacteria; order Desulfobacterales; family Desulfobacteraceae; genus Desulfocicer; species Desulfocicer niacini. The sequence continues at coordinate 5,523 of NZ_BAAHYK010000036.1, read as the reverse complement.
AAGCCATTCAGCCTGGAGCTGGGATACAGAAAGGACATCTACGGAAAAAACACGGCTGCAGGCGAGAATTTCAGCCTATCCATGATCGTCTCTTATTAACAGACGATGCCATGCTTGGAACGGCAATTTCCAGCATATCTTCCCAATAATTCACATGTCCTGGCGGACACAATGAAAATGGCATTATACCGCCACCCATTCATTTTTTTCGACCAGAGTTGATGGCATTCACCAGCGAGTTACCAATCAACATCACTGCCGGAGCCACCACAATCATCAACGGTGTGAGATCATCCTCTACCCACAAACCGGTGAGGTTCCGGACCAGGAGAACCCGGTAGGAGAGCATCACCGACCATGCAAAAACTAAACCTGCAGGGTTCGGGACCATGGGTAGAAAGACAGCCAGGTAAAGGGCATACCATGGATAGACCGTGGGGGATAGAACCAGGTATGCGCCGCCCAGAGTTGCCAGGCAGACAACTGTATATTCCGGATTCCTGGGCCGGCAGAAATGCTTTAAAAGCAGCACACCTGAAGTGCTGGCAAACAGCACCATAAGCCAGATCCGGGCCATCTCACCAGAACCGGTCAGATTCCGGAATGCCCGGAACAGGAGTCCTGAAAACTCCCAGTGACGGAGATACTGACCCAGGGTTGTCATGCCGTTGGTCAGATCAGGCCAGAACAGGGCTGCCATCAGACATCCGGAAGTACCAAATATCCCCAGGGCCATTGCCCGTGTCTTACCGGCTAGCAGGAGCAGCCAGAAGGGAACAAACATCAAGGGTACCCACTTGGTCAGAACGGCCAAGGCCATGAATACCCCGGAAAAAACGCCCTTCCCAGGCTGGATTGCCAGGATAAGGGCACCAAGGACAAAAAAGACGGCAGCACCGTCAACGTGGCCTGATCCAGCGATTTCCAGAATGGGCAGGGGATTCCAGGCATAGAGAGCCACCCTTGATATCGGCAGGCCCAACTCTTTGAGCAGAACGATCAGGAGAATGCACGACCCCATGTCCATGGCCGAAAGCACCAATTTCATGCCCACCAGGGGGCCGATCAAGATGCCGAGGGCCGCGCCTGCGCCAAACACGAACTGGGCAACTGGCGGATACAGGGTCACCAGATGAGAATGGTTAACCAGGGGCAGGAGATCAACCAATGCCGGGGTGAAAAGTCGAGCTGTATCCGGGGCTGCGCTGTAGGGGTTGACTCCATGGAGCACCATGAGACCGTCAAACAGATAACGATAGATGTCATCAGACAAGACCGGAGCACGCCAGATAAACATAAGCCTGAAAACCAGGGCAAAACCAAGTACAAGGCCCGGAGCCCAGCAATGTATCCCCTGATCGATCAAATACTGATCCAGTGCAAGGAGGATGACAATGACCCCACTGATACCCACAAGCATGGCAACAGACATGGAGAGATCCGGTTCCATGGCCAGCATGGCGTACAGGAGACCGATGGTCACCGGTATCATTAATCGGATTCCTATCCACCCGCAACGGCCTTGTTGTCTTATCTCTATTGTCATCATGGTAGGTGGTGCTGTTAGCAAAATACCCGGGGCCTGTCAATGGACGGCCCATGTGATGACCAAGACACAATTATTATTGTAAAAAAAACTATAACATTATCATGGAAGGAGAATCCTGATGAACAAAAAACAACGGATGGTCCTGGCAGGAGCTGTGGTGCTTATATTATCAGCACTGTTCATGGCCTGCAACAGTTCCAGTGTCACCCAGAAAAGTTATCCAAATGCAAATCTGCTGGCGAACTCAGACGATCTGAGCCAGGCCGGAGTCGTCATCCTTGACACCAGGTCCACCGATGCCTATTACCAGGGCCATATAACCGGAGCCATCAGCATTCCCTGGCAGCAGTTCCTGGGCACGGACAGCAATCTCCTTCCCACGGAGCAGATTGAACAGGCCCTGGGCCAGATGGGACTGACCCGGACCTTATCCATGATCATCTATGATGACACCACCGCTTCCTTTGGCGGTGCCGGACGTCTGTTCTGGATGCTGGAAGTCCTGGGATGCCCATCGGTCAGAATACTCAACGGCGGCTGGGACAAATGGCTGGCTGACGGTAACACCGCCCAGATAGAGGCAAATACACGGCCCGCTTCTGTATTTACAGCCCAGTTAAATACAGGCATTACCTCTGGCAAGGAGTACATTGCAGCGCATATGAACAACAGTGATTTTGCCATGGTGGACACCCGGGAGGACGAGGAATTTAACGGATGGCAAAGGTATGGAGAAGCCAGAGGCGGTCATATTACCGGTGCAGTTCAGATCCCTTACGCCTGGTATTTCAGCGAGGACAAGACTGTTCTGCCCTATGAAAATCTGAAAGACCTGTTCGAATCCAGGGGGATTACCCAAGACAAGGAAGTAACTGCATACTGCACCATTGGTATCCGCAGTGGCTTTGCCTATTTCCTGTTCCGCCTCCTGGGGTATGACAAGGCCAGCAATTACGACGGCTCCATCAGTGAATGGGCTGGATCTGACCCTGCAGCCTTTCCCATGGAAACGCTGCCCCAGTACCAGAAACTGGTCTATCCAGCCTGGATAAAACAGGTGATGGAATATCATGCCCCGGGCAGCACCACTGCGGCACCTGCGGGTTATGATTATGACAGGGACCACAAATACATGATCTTTGAAACCCAGTGGGGCACCCTGGAATGGGCAGATACATACAAGAACGGTCATATCCCCGGAGCTATCCATTCCAATTCCGATATTTACGAAAATGACTATCCGAGATGGTTCCTGCTGCCCGACGACCAGCTGCATGCCGCCATGGCAGATATGGGGATAACCGAAGATACCACCGTCATCGTTTACAGCGATTCCAATATTTTTGCCGCACGCCTGTGGTGGATATTGACCTATGCCGGAGTCAAGGATGTCCGTTACCTGAACGGCGGTTACTCCGCCTGGATCAATGCAGGCTACGACGGAGAAACCCAGATCAACGAAGCGGTCCCCGTTGCAGAATTCACCGGAACGGTTTGCCCCGAACACCTGGCCACCGTGACCGAGATGGCCCAAATATACGAGGATACAGACACCGTTGTGGTCGCCGATGTACGCAGCTACCCCGAATACATAGGAGAAATTTCAGGCTACAATTACGTGGTCCAGAAAGGCCGCATACCCAATGCCGTATGGGCCCATGACGCAGATGACTACACCCTGGAATATACCGATCCAGACGGAAGTCTCCGAAGCTTTACTGAAGTAAAAAATCTGTGGGAGTCTGTTGGGATAAGTTCAGGAATGACAGCAGGCCAATTTGACAGGGATGTCTATTTCTATTGTGGCAGCGGTTACCGGTCTGCGTTAAGCTTCCTCCATGCCCATCTCATGGGATTTTCCAATGTGAAGAACTTTTCCGATGGTTGGGAAGGTTGGAGCACCGAGTACACGAACGACGAAGACGCCTGTGCCGACAGTCTCACCCCCGGTTGGTGTCAGGACCCCTCCGGCAGACCCGTTGAGTATGGTGAATTCTAATGCCAAAATTGTCCGGCATGGGAAGATCTGAAGCGTTTATTTATCAGGCCTTCCCTGCCGACTTTAGTTGTCGTAGTATCTCTGTGGTTATCCCCACACTCAATGAGGCCAGCCACCTTGGCCCCTGCCTTGAACGGATACTTGCTTCGCCCTGGGTCAAAGAAGCCATCGTGGTGGACGGCGGATCCTGGGATGAGACCCTGACCATAGCCCAAAAGGCAGGTGCCCGGTACCTGGTCATGGATGCCCCGTTCTGGGCAGGGGGTGGAAGGGGTGGTCAAATCAGGGCGGGCCTGGAAAAAGCCACCGGGGATGTGGCGGTCATCATCCATGCCGACACCCGGGTTCCCTCCAGAATTTTTTATAAAATTATCCAAATTCTGCGTACCAGGAAAAAAGTCATCGGGGGGGCCGTCGGTTGTCGGTTCGACACCGACGATTCCGATCGCTCCACCCGTTTCCGGTGTCGGATCATCGAAATTTTAAATCATGCAAGAGTAAAAATCTCAGGCATCAGTTTCGGAGACCAGGTACAATTTTTCCGACGAAAACCGGTGATGCAAAGGAACCTGTTCCCGGCCATTCCCCTCATGGAAGACGTGGAACTTGCCATCCGACTGCGCTCTCTTGGACAGCGGGTCTACCTGAACGGAAAAGCCCAGGTGTCACCTCGACGCTGGCAGAAAAAGGGCTCAGGTAACGCCTGCCTGATTATCGGCCTTTTTTTTCTGTACCTGATACTGCGACTTGGGGGCAAAACCGACCCCGCTTTGTTCTATCGTATCTACTACGGCAAAACAAAAATGTCTTTGTAATGCCAAATCTCCAAAAAACTTCACCGAGATATTTTCACAGCTGGCCCAGATCAATTTCATTCTGGGCCAGCAACGGGGATATTACCAGCGTCTTTCGTACATGTACATCTCCATGAACCGCGACTTTATCGGCAAAAAGCTGTATAGATCTTCTGTGTCCACAACAATGCGCCCACTGACGCTTTAGGGTGAGTTAAGCCATATTTCTTGCTGCCCAAAAACTTCCACATCAAAATTTTCGTATCAACACCACCCCGGTGGTAATCAGACAAATGCCAGCCAGGCGCATCCAGGACATCGGCTGCGTCTGGATGCCGAACGTACCAAAATGGTCCATGATAACCGCCATTAACAACTGCCCGGCCACCACCAGAGAAAAGGTCAGAGCTGCCCCCAGCCTGGGGGTCAAAATAATGGTGGCGGCCACAAAAACAGCCCCCAGACAACCTGCGGCCCATACCATCCAGGGAAGGCCCGTGGCCTGCCGGATAATGCCCAGATCTATCTGGACCACAAGCGCATAGATAAACAGAGAAACGGTACCAACGGAAAAGGAGATCAATGCCGCAAACACGGGATCTCCCAAGGCCCGTCCCATTTTCGTATTCAGCACGGCCTGGACCGGCACCAGCATCCCGGCCACCAGGGCGAATAATAATAAAAACATTTTCATGGCAATATCCTTTATGCGACTCAGCCTAAGCCAACCGGGTTTACAAGTTACCTTGCAAGCCCCTAAAAATAAAAAGGGTTTATCATAAGATGAGCCATATGGAGAGGGGGCCCATCTCATGACAACCCCCAAATAAAACTGTCCGATACGTTTCCCATTAAGTCTTTGGGAGGGATCAATTTTCCATTTTAAATTTACCTTTAAACACAGGCTGTTGATAAAAGCAAAGGTACGTTCTCAATAACTCGGGGTGACAATGCCTGCTTAGCCTTTAAACGCCGGCTGCTATTCAAAAAAATTTTTGACAATACCGGAATACCGGCTCCCTAAATCTATTCTCATCAACGGCAAAACTGTGTTTGCCTTGTTAAGTTATGACTCAAACTCATTTTTGATGACCACATCATTGAGGCTGAGTTGCCCCGGACGTGACCATGCCTGTTTCGTGCCTTTTCCAATTGCCACAAACATGGCAATCACATGATCA